>PMBW01000214.1:0-9213 GCA_003153075.1 Dehalococcoidia bacterium
CTCCGTGATACCGGGACACTTGATGGTTTTTCGCCTCCAGGGCTACCGCCAAGATCTTATTTTAATAAACTGGAGGGCGTAGAATTCTGGAATGAACTGGAAAAGAAATACGTTATAACAAAAGATAATTAGCCAATATGATCAAAGCGGTTAAAATATTGCTCCCGAAACATTATCAATAGTTTTACGAAATAGCTATCCTCATTTATGGTACGAAAATGATGACGCTCCCTTAAAATCGAAGGCGTCTTTATCTAATTACTCTATTAAAATCCAGGGTGCAGTTCACATGTGCCTTTTTGGGTGTCATTCTCTCTTGATAAGGGGAGGATGACTGGTGAATAGGGGCTCCATTGCTATCAGCGCATCGTCTAGTGCCCGGTGATCGTATTTGTCCATGACAACAGTTTTACCTGCTCGCTGATAATTGTCTATAAAAAATCCGCGTCGATGTAAAATCTCAGTGAAAATACTCACCCCCGATGATCCCAACGTAAACAGCGGTGACATCAATTCATAAATCCGTTTGGCCTCATTAAGATCGCCTGCTTCCAGAGCATTCCATATGCGGACCAAAATATCCGGGATTTCGCAACCGGGCATCAAACCGGAAATGCCTCTGGAAAACTCCAGCAGCAGGTAATGTCCGCCCCTGCCTCCGAAAACTCCCTTCAACTTATCGGGAGATTTTTCCAGAATTTGAGTCAGTCGGTGAGTCACGGGCATCGACTCTTCCTTAATATATTCGATATGTTCTACTTCTCGAATCAGGCGCAGCAGCGTGCTCATGGGTAGAATACCGCCCATTTCGTGGTCCTGAATAAAGATTGGGATGTCAACAACATTTGAGATCCCGCTGTAATATTGCATAAAGGCTTCCTCGCCATCCAGTTTTTGAATATAGGGCGGCATAGCGATCACAGCGTCAGCTCCGATTTCGTTGGCGTGTTTACTGAAAATCATTGCGTGCTGTTTCGACACACCCTGGGTTCCGATTACAACAGGGATCCGGCCGGCAGCTTGTTCGACTACCACACTGGCTCCTTTGAGACGTTCCTCATCAGTCAGAGTAGCAAACGAACTGGCGACTACGGGCCAGACAAGACCGTGTGCGCCGCATTCAACACAGAAATCCACAACACGGCGTAGTTCTTGCCAATCAACCTCCAACTGTTCGTCAAATGGTGTTGAAAGTACTGAAAAGATACCGCGAAAAGATTTGGACATTTTATATTCACCCCTTTTTGAAATAGTGATTATATTTTAACAGGTTATTTACCCTTCGCTGAAAAATTATACCACAGTTCTGCTAACTTACTCGTATGATTGTTTTTGCAAAGGCGTACCGAAGACCAGCACCGGAAAGGGATTATCTTTCAATTCACATTCCTTCTATATAATTCCTGCGAATTGAAAACAATATGTTTCACCGTATTTCTACACATAGCGGAATGCGTGTGCATATCAGTATCCCTGCAAATCAGCATTGTTGGTGCTATCATTACTCTTAAATAGGGAAAGGAGAAACGGCCATGAATTCAGACGGTAAAGTAGCGATCATCACGGGGGCCGGGAGCGGCATCGGTAAGGCAACGGCGTTAGCTTTTCTAAATGATGGTTACCGCGTTGCGTTCGCCGGGCGCCGCCCGGAAGTACTCGAAAATGCGATCAAAGAAGCGGGTGACAAAATTTCTCGGGCTATCGCAATCCCCACCGATATAAGTGACCAAAACGCCGTGGCGAATTTGTTTTCGAAGACTTTCGAAACATTTGGCCGGGTTGATGTTGTATTCAATAATGCCGGTTTTGGAGCGTCCGGTGCCACCGAAGACCTTACCTTTGAGCAGTGGAAGTCCGTTGTTGACGTTAATCTGACCGGCACATTTTTGTGCATCCGGGAAGCATTTCGCATCATGAAAAAACAGAATCCGCGGGGTGGACGCATTATTAACAACGGTTCGGTTGCCGCCCACGTGCCGAGACCGAACTCCATTGCCTATACCGCAACTAAGCATGGGATAACCGGGTTGACCAAATCCGCTTCGCTCGACGGGCGCAAATACGATATTGCCTGCAGTCAAATTGATATCGGTAACGCCATGACCAAACCCGCCAGGATCCTTTCTATTGGCACTCAACAGGCTGAAGGTTCGGTCAAACCCGAGCCGATGATGAACGTGCGCGATGTTGCCGGCGCGGTACTGTACATGGTGAGTCTGCCGCTGGATACTAACGTCCAGTTCATGACGATCATGGCGACTAAAATGCCGTATATCGGCCGCGGTTAATTAGAGCTGCTGCGGGGGAGTCCGGTGAAAACGGAATGATTGTGCTGGAGCGCTTGATTGACTTTACCTGACTATCTCCAGCATGTGAAAAAAGATGTCTGCCCCCGTAGCTTGAATAATAATCCCGGCTCCATCGCTGTCCTTCGTCAGGTGAGTTTCTGATATCTGAAAAAATGCCGTCTGCCAGCGTCCGGTGCCTTTCAGGTCGGTTTTAAAGGTTTGACCGTTAAGCGATATAACAAACGACCCGGAAGAATCAAGATACGTCACTTGCACCGTTGATGGTTTTCCCTCAAGACTTTTAGTAAAAGTATCATCAAGTACCAGACGTATTTTTTCATTAGCCGGTAAAAGGCGCGCCCAGGCTCCAAACCGCTGGTCGTCCGGCCCCACATTTGTTTTGGTTGTTGTTTTATCCGGCAGGCGCGTTATCAGAAAGTTGTAATCATCGGTATATTGCGTCAACGCGGATGTCTGTGCGGCATTGGTGAAACCCTTTTGTTGCAGGCTGTTTTTCTGCAGTATATTGTAATCGCTGTGACGGAAAGCAATCCAGGCTCCGGGTGATTTTTGGGGTTGTGTGATAAAACCGGCATATTTGGCGGCGAATATAAAAGCCCGGTTAAATTCTTCCTGGTAACTCGCGGTAACTGTTCCCCGCGCGTATTTCCCGGTCAGGGCTACATTTAGATCGTCCCCGTAAATCGCAATCAACGAGACACCGGCATTCAAATCGTTAAGCAGCCGCCAGTAATTCCATTGCGGGGGACTGGCCCAGTGCGCATCCTGAGTTCCGCCGTGATAACCCCAGGCATCTGCCATCGATTCAGCGTATCCTATCGTCTTGCCGGTAAGGCAGTACTTATAATAGCGGGAATCCGCGGCCTCTCCGCCGGTTCCCCCGCTATTGCTGCGCGGCTCGGCTTCGCTTCCGGTTTGAAACCAGCCCATTTTCCCGGCCTCGATGAAAGGCAAATACCGGCTGATCACTGAATCGCTGATCGTATTTCTGATAAACACAAAGACCCAGCTGCTGAAATCATTAACAAAGGCGTCAAGGGCGGTTCTCTGATAGTCGTCTGCGATTGCAGGTGTCCACATTGGCCCCTGAACTGCGCCTGGCGGTGCGATCCACTGATTGAGCGATTGATTGGCCGCAGGGACGTTGATCTGTTCCGTTCCGATCGCATCGAAATTCTGGCGTATTCCAACTACATTTGCCAACCACGGAGAATTTTTAAGATGCTGTGCAAATGCCGCCAGCATCTCCGTGTACGCTTTGACATAAACAGGGTGCCAGTACATTAAAGTTCCCGGATCATCACCGACCTGGATGCTGAGTTTAACTGCGGTATGAGGCACTTTTTGAAAAAGCCAGGAAGGTTTTCTATCGCCGTTTATCTGTACAGTAGTTTTGCGACTCATTTTAGCAAAATCAGATAATTGTTGATCCATGGCCGCGAAATCAAATTGACCTTCATTTTGTTCGATATCCGACCACTGCAGGACGATTTGCCCGCCGGATATGTATGGTAAATTGAGTACATCAGGGTTCCTGGTGTACCAAATGGCGTAAAGCCCGGCGGTCGCAGAAGATGAACCGTAATTTGATCCATTATCCGCCGTTTGGGATGTCTGCGAAGTAGTTTGGCTGGTTGGCGGTGATGACGATGTGGGCGTTCTAAAAGTTGTAGTTGGCGGCGAAGACGATGCTATCGCGGATCGTGAGTTAGCTATCGAAATAGTGGTAGGTTCGCTATTGCATCCTGCCAGGCCTGATATTAATACAGCAATGGCAAGGATTAAGTAAACAGCTTGTCCCCGGTTATTCAAGTTTTTATTCCTGCGATTATTTACGGTATCGACTGATTGGTAATTATCGTTTGATAAGCTTTCCCCGTTGGTGATAATTGATTATCATTCAGCGCCTGCCTGGCTGATTGGTTTTGTAAAGTGGTAATCTGGTTGTCGATTACTTCGTTTTGTGTACTGTTTGCTGCCGGGTAAACAGGCTGCGAGTGTATTAAATTGTAGTCGATAAGAGCAAACCAGTGATAGTGTCCGAAGGCGCTGACATAATCAAAATGCTTATCGTTTGCCAGTTTTGCCAGCAGCTGCAAAGCCTGTGCATCAAGCGGTTCCCAGAAACTGAACATGTCGCGTACTCTGATATCGATTAGAGGATCGCCGCCTTCGGTCAATCCTACCAGAATATTGGATTTGTGGAACCAGAATTCCGACATGGTCACCCCTTTACCCGCAGCATGTGCCATATCCGCGATCTGCATGGCGATCGGAACCTCTCCGATCTGATTTACATTGGGTTGCAAGTTATAGATGTGGGTATCTATTTTATCTAAACCGGCGATATCATCCAGACCCGTGAAAAAGGCTTTCCAGTCCGGTTGCCAGGTTCCCGCGCCGGATCCTATTTGAATTAAAGAATGCAGGCCCTGAATCCCGGCGCCTTGGATGTCCGTAACAAATTTGCTGATCATCGCGATATCTTTAGCGGCGTTGTTCAATTCCGGACGGAAATCATTGACAGCATCGGTTTGCGGCTCAGTCTGTAATAACAGGTAGTCCGGTTTGATCTGCTGTGCCAGGATGACATTATGCTCACTGCGCAGCTTTTCATAAGTGGCAAAGTCTAACGATTTATAATAAGCTGTTGGATTGAAAGAAGATGCGCTGCTGATGTAAAAAGAAAGCAGCGGATTCGCTTCCACGATCATTTTTAGCCCCCGGCTGTGAATCGCTTGTGCGAGAGTTGTGTAATAATCGAGCCATGTCTGGACGGTTTGTTGGGCTTGCGCGGCGGACTGTCCGTCATATATGTAGGAGTTATGGTCAAAGACCGGAAACCCGATTTCAACGGTGATCGCCTTTACCCCCAGCGCAACTTCTCCATCCAATTCTGCCGTCATCATTTGCCGTTCATTGCTCGTCAGGATACCCGGTCCGGCATTGGTATCCGCAGTGAGTAGTTCGGCGGCGTAGTTTACCGGATAAGTAGTGCCGTTCCATTGCGTGCTGACTAATTTATCGTCGGCGCTGACATATCCCTGCAATTGATTATAGAGAGAAAGGTATTGAATAGGCACCGTTTGCGTAGTAGTGAGCGTGGTTTTAGTCGTCTGGATTGTTGAAGAGTTGGTTGAAAAAACTGCCGATTTACTTATAGTAGTAGAAGCCGGCACAGTCGCAGCCGTAGATGGCGCGGTCGCAGGAGAAGTTGCTGAGATCGTCCCTGTCCCCTGGCTGCAACCCGCGAGCAGAAAAAAGAAAGCGAACAGGGCAATGACACCGGCTGTTAATCTATTTTTCAACATATCAATCAGCTATCCTCTTTAATGCGAAATCTTCTGTAAAGATGCCGGATACGCTGTATCTCCACTCGGTTTAAGGATATAAGGCAGACGGGGTTTCTGGGTGAAATCAAACGCGCTTAACATATCGCTGGCATTCGTGTCTCTGGCGGTCATCGGATTGACGTCGAACCTTTCCTCCACGATCCTTAGCCATGATTCGAATGAATAAGTATTGTGGTCGATGTAGTTTTCTTTGGCATAGGGACTGATGATCAGACCGGGCACCCGAATGCCGTAGCCGTACTGGTCGACTTGAGGCGGTGTTACATGATCGTAGAATCCACCCCAATCATCCCAGCTGATAAAAATAGCTGTGGTATTCCAGTTCGGACCCTGCATAATGGCGTTCACCAGTCCGGTAACATAGGCCATCCCTTCTTTAACCCCGGCCGGCGGGTGTTCGCTCACCGGACTGGAAGGAATAACCCAGCTGACCTGCGGCAAATTACCTCCGGCAGCGTCTTTATAAAACTGGGCGGTACTCTGCAAACGACTGCGTTGGGTTGGGTCGTTCTGTACTTTGGGGAAAGCAGGCAGCGGGTTCCAGAGTGTGTACTTGTCCGGGTCTTGCTGCTGTTGGGACTGAGAACCCACTACCTGGTCGTCTTCAGTATCAGGTAACGCGCCGGAAGTGACATAATATTTCCAATCGATTTTACCGCTGGTTAACAATTCGGTGATTTCAGGAAAATTGTAAGTAGAAGGCTGGGTCTGTTTGTAACCGGTGTACCCGCCGCTCTGCCCTGCCAGCATATAAAGATGAGCGGGCAAGCTGTAAGAGGCAACGGACTCGAACATGGCATCTTGCAGCACATATAAACGCGCGTAGTTCCAGTAATTCGGTATCTCATGGTAGTCGTGGTATCCCATTACATCCTTGGGATTTGTACCCGGCTTGGTCCCGGGGACAAACGGTGTCCCGTTAGCGTTGGTGCCTTTATAGGCCTGATTCAGGAAGCCGTCCATTTTCCCGGTATCAATATCAGCCTGGGCGTTAACCCATCCATGCGGGCCGCCGAGGTTTACATTATTTGTATCGTGGTAAGGAGTAACCGTTGTGCCGTCATGCGGGTCAACAAATGATATCCCCGAAGGAATTCCGTTTGCGCCGGGATATGTACCAAAATAGCTATCGAAGCTGCGGTTTTCCTGCATGATGAACACAAAATGTTGAATCTTATTCAGTCCGGTAGCTGCGGCGGAAGATGTCGATGTCGTAGCTGTAGAAGTAGTACTTGACCCGAAAGCGGTAGTTGTTGAACTCGTTTGGAAAGTGGTGGTGGACAACGCAGTTGAAGCTGTAGACGATGCCGTGCATGCTACTACTTCCAAACACATTACTAACACGGTTGCAAAAGTGAAAACCAACTTCATTTTATTCCTTATCATTTTCCTGCTCCTTCCTGCAAAGAAATTAATTGATAATTATTCCCTGAAAGTGATCGCTACCGCGCTGGCGGCAGACACTACGATGTGGTATCCTGTGCTGTTTTGAGTTACCGTTTCTTCCTCACCGCCCGACCATGTACCGTCCGGGGCAACGGCACTCCCGCCAAAAGTGACCCCGTTTTGAGACTCCAGCGATGGGGCTGTTAGACGTAAAGCTCCTGCTCTGGAATAGGATTTTCCGGGGTTAATTTGTGCATTACATGCTTCTGTGGCATCTTTGTTTATTATCACCAGGTGAAGAGTTCCGTCGTTACCCAGGACTGCGTGTGCGGTCACATTTGCAGCGGTATTCATGTCCAGGGGGATTATTCGTCCCTGGGCCGCATCGTGGAAAAGCAGCATAGCATAGTAAAGCGGCATGGCGGTGTATTGATTATTCTTGTCCAGACCGATGGGAGTATAACCGTGCGTTGAAAACCCCCCGTGAAAGTTTACGCCCACGACCCCGTTCTCTGCCAGGTTAAACAGGTAGTCGGCGCCCCACAACGCGGATGCAAACGCGTTACTTACGCCGTCTTTGCCGCCGCTGGACGCGGAATTAGTCTCGGCGTAGCGCAGCGGAAGATTGTTTGCTTTGGCTGCATTTTCGAATTGCTGGATCGAATTTATTGTCCGTTGAGCAGCGGCGGCGCTCAATAATTTATCAATTGTAGCGTACGATGCATCCGTGGGTTTTAGGGCGGAACTGGCGCTGAGTGGATAGAGGTGCTGGGTGCTCAGAACCACATTGTTTTTTTCATCTTTTAGGAAATTCGAAAACCATTCATAATTATACGCTGTCACCGGACCTGCTATCGGCGCATTCGGGATCTTTACCTGTATCGATTGCAGATATCTGGTAAACTCCTGGTGAAAATCAGTGTAAGTATAAGTGGTTGATCTTAATCCGTTTCGGGCGTACAAATCCGGTTCATTCCCCACTTCGAACCCGGTGATTGAATTCTTTCCAACCTGCCAGGCATAGGCGGCTTCATCGGCTGCCATCGTGGGATTGTTTGCTCCGAGATTAAGCCCCAAAATAACGTGCCAATTTGTTTTATTGGCAAAAGCGAACAGCCGATCAAGGTCGGACGGTAAAAGCACCGCCCGTGAGTTTGGAAAAGTTTTTCCCGGCGTTCTTGACCAGTAAGTAAACTCCACGCTATTCCCGCCAAACCGCAAGACACCATTGCCTAAATTGTGCAGCAAATTGATATAAACATTATTGTTTATGTCAAAATAATTACCGGCCAATACAGGAGCTTCATAACTAACGCCCAGAAAGTCCGCAGGAATATTAATGCCGGCTTTGTCCGGTTGCAGCGCAATCTGTACAGTCGGGTAAACTGAAGAGGAAGGCAAAGCCGATGTGGTAGTGATCGAGGAATGTGTCGGGCTGGCAATAATCGAAGTATTAGTCGTTACGGCAGGAATGGTCTTGGTTGTTTCTGATGCGTTTGTGGTGTAAGTTGAAACAACCGATGTTGCGGCTGTTTGCGCGCATCCGGATATCAATGAGGTTAATATCCCCAAAATTCCAGTGAAAGCGAGTGCTTTTGTTATTTTCATTTAGCTCTCAGGCATTTGTAATCATTATCTCGGTCTGAATTAATCTCGGTTCTGATAACAATATTACAATTTGAGCAAGCTTGATAATTATATAACGGAGAAACTTCGATGTTTGTTACAAACAATTATATCAGTCAACCTGTATTACCATCGCCGATCCTCCCAAACGATTGTAAAATAAGTTTAATTTCCGGTAATTCTCCACCGGCTTGTCGCGTGTGCCATCGTAATGATATAAAACAGTTTTCTGTTTAATCAGAAAGGGAAAAGCACGTCGATTGCAAATAATGCCTGATTTCAAAGAATGAGTGCCGTTTGCTCTTTTTGATCGGTAATCGCAACTGCTAACTGGTTTCCAGGGCGCAGGTCTATCCCCAGATGGCGTCCATGATCTTCATTNNACCGGCAGGAATGATGCCAGCAAAGATACACTTTCAACGATAACTATCATCCGTAAAATGTCCATCGGTCCGATCAGCAGGTAGACTGCGCCAAATGGGAAATAGAACGGGTATTTGGTTTCTAAAGGTGCCACAAGAAAAAAGAAAAACAAAATT
>PMBW01000214.1:9283-9985 GCA_003153075.1 Dehalococcoidia bacterium
ACGATGCCGGCATAATCTTCCCATTTTAATACTTTAAATCCGCTCTGAAGGCCGTTGAGTTTGACCATAATATTTGGGATATCGGCGTCTGATTTTGCTTTAATATGGATAGACGAAGCAGAATCTTTTGTGGCAGGGTATATCTTTTCCATTTCCGTCTGGGTAATAAATGCCTGAATATCTGTTTGTAAAAATTCTGTATAAAATATTCCCTTGACTGTGTAATTTTTTTGGACGACATTACCGCAGGTTACGCTGACCACATCACCGGCGTGAACTTTCAATAAAGAACGCGCGTATACCTCCAGATTAGGTTTATCGGCTCCGGCCAATTGAANNGCCCAATACGATCTGATCTACATCGCCGGGGGCGAGATACGCTCCTTCGATCATCGATTTATTAATCGTAAATACTTGATTTTCCAGTTCTGGTTGGACACTGTAGATAACCGCATCGGTGCGCTGGTTCCCAAAAACAAATTGCGCCCCGATTTCGTTAATTGGAGCAGCTCCTGCTACCCCATCGATGCCATCGATCTTATTAAGGATAGAACTGATGTTACCTATAAGTGGCTGGGCTGTGTTGGATTCTATAACAATGTCGCCGGTGTATGTGTTTCTGAGCTGGGTATTTGCTCCCGATACGAGTCCCTGTAAAAGCCCTGGTATGAAAAGTGAATTCAACGATATTATCGTCAGGAT
>PMBW01000338.1:0-4088 GCA_003153075.1 Dehalococcoidia bacterium
CCGATCGCCGGCGCTTTATCCACCAGATAAACTTTGTAACCCGCGGTAGCCAGGTCAAGCGATGCTTGCACGCCGCTGACCCCGCCACCCACCACCATGACGTCGCCGAAGTTACTTCCCTTCATACTCTTCCGAAGCTGTTCAATCTGTTCTTTTTCCACTTTTTGCGGTCCTTATCAGATGGCTTCGTTCCTACAATACTTCCTGTAATACCTCTGTAATGTCTTTGATCTGAATCGATGCGCTGTCTTTGAGGGACAACCGGCTGTCCTCGAACTGGGTGATACAATAAGGGCAGGCGGTGATCAGTTCTTCCGCCCCTATATCGAGCGCCTGTTTCAGCCTGATGTCGGAGAACCTTTCATTTTTCGCCGTCTCCATCCAGACCCGGCCGCCGCCCATGCCGCAGCACAAGCTGGTTTCCCGCGTATCGGCCATTTCTTTCAATTCCAGCCCGGGGATCTTTTTCAATGTGTCCCTGGGTTCGTCATAGATTCCATTATGCCGTCCCAGATAACACGGGTCGTGATACGTGACTTTCTTTTTGTATTCTTTGGTAATTTTCAGTTTGCCCTCTTTGATCAGGCGGAACAAATACTGGGTGATATGCACAACCTCGAAATTCGTCTTAAATTCCGGGTATTCATTTTTAAAGGTATGGTAGCAATGCGGTGAAGAAACCAGGATGGTCTTGACCCCTGCATCGATGAAGGTCTTGATATTTTCTTTGGCCAAACGTTTAAATAATGTCTCGTTACCGGCTTTGCGCACGCTTTCACCGCAGCACATTTCCTTCGAGCCGAGAATGCCAAAATCCACACCGGCAGCGGTCAGAATATTGGCTGTAGCCTGAGCAATCTTTTTCAGTCTGGGATCATAGCTGGGATAGCAGCAGGGGAAATAGAGAACCGCAGTGCCTTCGGTGAATTCTTTGACGCCCAGGTCCTGAGCCCATTTGGCGCGGTCGTTCGGTTCCTGCCCGAAGGGATTACCGACGCTGGCAAGACTGGTCATGACGCTGCGCAGATTGGGGATACTGGCAGGAACGACACCGTCCGGCACAAGCACCCGGCGGACAGATCTCATCACATCGATTATTTCGACACCGCGCGGGCAGCGCTGGACGCAATTGCGGCAGGTGGTGCACAACCAGATGTCCTCGGATTCGAAAGGCACCACGCCGAATTTGGCCTGGTTGACAATCCTGCGCACGTAAAATTGCCTGACCCGCCCCCAGGGACACACAGAATCGCACTTTCCGCATTGATAGCAGAATTTGTCAGCTTCACCGCCGGCTTCTTTTATCCCGTCGATTACTACTTTAAAGGGTTCCAGGGGGAAGATTTCCATGGTCTTCTGTGCGCCTTTTTGTCTTATTTATGTCCTAAACGTTCAACGGTATCTTTGATCTTTTCCAATCCATATTTATTCACCAATGCATCCAATCCGGTTTCTACGTCTCCCGGTTTTTCGTCTTCCTCGACTTCCTCTTCACGTTCCTCATAAGTCAGGGCATTGTTAAGGCACCACTGCACGCAAAGTGGTTTTCCGGTCGGTTCATCTTCACACATATCGCACTTGAAAGGGAGCCCTGAGTCGGGTTCTTTAAAAAAGCCGCGGGACGGACAGGAGGCACGGCAAAAGTCACACTCGGAGTATTCTTTACCGTCGAGCACATATTTATCCCGTCCCATGCATTCGGCAGAAGTATATTCACCGGCATAAACCGGCAGATAGACATCCCGCAGGGGATCACGCACCATGCGGATACGGGACCTGGCCGGNNTTATTGCTGCTGTACCGCGGGTTGGCGTGAAAAGCGGAGCAGATCACTTCACAAGCGCGGCAGCCGTTACATTTATCGACATCGATCTTGATCGTCTTAATTTTCTTCATCACTTTACTCATTCTTGATCACCCCCCGCTGTTCCAGGTCATCAGCGACACCGGCTAAATCCAGTTCCTGCAGAGACTTTTTAGTGGGGATGCCCTGATTGTCCCAACCCTTGAATCTGTAGTAGGCATCCAGGAGCTTTTCTTCCAGCTCCGGGAAGCGTTTCCGCCAGTGGTCTTCCGGCGGCTTTTCATCGGCTCTGCGCAAGCCTCTCCTGACATTAATTGCCCTGATCAGGTTGCGGTTGCGCTTGTATATTTGCGATAGTTTTTGCTCATCCATTTCGATGCCTGCCCCGGAGGAGATAAAAAGCGGATAATTGTGGATATGGTAAGGAGGTTTCAACGGGAATGACGATAAACCGGCGCAAACACCTAGGGCATCGTCGATGTAATGCATTTTTTCCTGCCAGTCCACGATATCCACGGACATATCGACGGTGGGATAGAACGGATTGGAATTATCGCCGCGGACATCCCAACCCAACAGATATTTTTTAAATTTCTCGTCGGGGACCTGGATCCAGTCCTTGACGTAATTCTCTCTTTCCTCCATCGTCGGNNTACATCAGAAAATAAACGGGATTCAGCATACCGAGCTTGAGCGGAAGCTGCTCATGTTTCTTGATGGTATTGTGGTCGAACGCTTCAGCGCCCTTACCGATCTTGCGGGCCGCCCAGTAGACGCCATCGGCTAAAATATCACCAATCCCTTCGCGCCGGACAATACGGTCGAGTAACCAGTAAAATTTTCCTTCGTTATCAGCCGGGCACCCGGCAAAGTCCTGCTCGGTCAAAATACCGGCCTCGCGTAGTTCAAAAGCAAAGGCCATGATCTGCGGGGTGGAGAAACCGTCCACGCCGTATTCAGTGGCGCGCTGGGCAATTCTAAAACCAAAATCCAGGTCGTCGACAAAGGCGGCCATGGTATAAGTCAGTTTGGAGAAGCATTTCATCATGTAGGTCGACATACCCGGCAAAGAAATAATCGCGCCGCATTTCATCGGGCAATTGTAACAGCTGACCAGACGTGTCCGCGCGTGTTCCTGAACAGTCTTCCACTTCTCTTCGATTTCCTTGTTCCAAAAGTCTTTGCGGCGGGTACGGGCATTGCCCCAGGAGAAGTTTTCGGTGTGCCATTTCTCATCGACATGCAGCATTTCCTGCGGGGACCCAAGCCCCTGCAATATGGTCATCACGCCGGGAACCGGATTATCGCCGCGGACTTTGATGTAATCCAGCACGCCCTTGCTGAGATCGAGGAATTCAGCCGGGCGGGCTAAATTAATGTCTTTAGTGCCGCGGATAGCGACGGCCTTCAGCTTCTTATCACCCATCACCGCACCCACACCGAGACGGCTGGAACTGGAACGCCCCTGTTCGATCGAAGCAGTAAATACCCGGTTTTCTCCGGCCAGGCCGATCGCGGCTACCTGAATATTGGGGTCTTTAAGTTCCTTTTTGATCAGCTCAGCGGTTTCTACGGCGCCTTTACCGGCAAGGTGGCGGGCATCGCGGATCTCTACTTTGTCGTTATTAATATATAAATACACCAACGTGGGGGATTTACCGCGAAAGATGATCTTATCGTAGCCAGCATATTTCATTTCAGGGGCAAAGAATCCGCCCATCATCGAATAAGCCATCAGCCCCGTCTGGGGAGAAATAGTGGAAATAATCGTGCGGTTCGCGCCGGGAGCAGGCGTGCCGGTTAATAAACCCGCGCCGAAAATCAGGAGATTTTCAGGGGAGAAAGGCGCAACTTCCGGGGNNATTTCCAGATTGAACCCTGTCTCTGCGTACCTCATTTTTACCCTCTCGGCTGCTTAAGTTTCAGGCAACCCTGCCGATCAAGAAAGATGCGTAGTATCCGTTTCTTTCGGAGTTCCGGTTTACTCCTTGAGAGCGAACCGGGAGGTGGATGGTCAGGTTTAGAAGATTCAGTTGTTTGGGACTATGCTATTTTAGGCGCTCCTTGTAGTCTGGTAGTTCTGAAATGCCGAATCAAAATATTCATTAGCCTTATTGGCAAGTAAATCATGGTATTCCCCGAAGATACTTGCCGCTTGCGGGCGCAGCCAATTGCGGGGCAGGAGTTCGAGAGGCAGGTCCGGGTCGTAGAAAGGCAACCGCCGGTATTCGTGAATCAGGTGGAACCTCTCCACGAAACATTCGCCGGGATCGATAACTTCACC
>PMBW01000338.1:4102-11252 GCA_003153075.1 Dehalococcoidia bacterium
ACTTCTCTGGTCATGTCGTAGGGTGAGAGCCAGGTTGCGTCACTGAGCGCGCCGTAGCCTAACCAACCGAGTTCTCTCCGGAATATATCACGGGTTTCTCTGGTTTTTTCCGGTATGGAGTAGGTCACGATATTCCAGCTCCCATCCCATTTGTTGGTTTTACGTTTAAATATCCTGGTGGCGCCTTCGGTCAATAGCGTACGTCCTTTATTGGTTAACGAATAATAGCTTCTCCGCCCGACGTGTCTAACTTTAATTAAGCCCTTGCGGGACATTCTGGATATTGCCGACCTGACCGCCTGCTGGGAAAGATCGAAATTCGCCAGCAATCTGATCAGTGTATCGATCCCGATTTCTCCGCCAAGGTGGAGAATGTAGTCGCCGTAAAGAGTCAGCACGACTTGTTGGGGATGATACGTATTTGTCCGGGAGTTTACATGTCTGGAAACCATTAATTAATATACCTCTATGCCTTTATTATATGTCATTTTTTTATTATGCGTTTATATTACGACCTATCGTTAGACAGCATTATATGCCATCGCAATATTATTGTCAATGGATTTCTTCAGGGAAATTTTTTGAATGAATTAATGACTATATGGCGAGGTTGTTTATTGTAGCGGGAAAGATAAAAAATATTTGTTTGCCCGGATGTACCAATTCAACGGTGAATCAAGGGGTGAAAAATTTTACGTCACCCGCCAATCATTGCTATAAACATCGAACTTTTTGCCGCGGGCGGAGGCAATCAGGGTGATGCCATAATTTTCTGCGACCTTTACACCCAGACCGGTCGGGGCGGAGATGGAAATGACGATCGGGATACCCCTCCTGGCGACTTTATGCATTACCTCTGAGGAAACCCGGCCGCTGGAGATTATCGCCCGGTCAATAGTATTGATATCTTCCAGAAAACACTTACCAAATATTTTATCGATCGCATTATGTCTACCAATATCTTCGTTAAAAAGCAGGATGTTCTGCCGGTCACAGAAGGCGGCGCTGTGCACACCGTGAGTAGACAAATATAATTCAGAACGTAACTGAAAATCTTTCACCAGTGTGATAACTTCTGCGGCGGATATTTGCATCCGGGACTCTATCTTGGCGACAGCAATATCGGCGGTGCTGTAAAAAGCCGCCCCGGCCCCGCAGCCCGACGTAATCAGGCGTTTGGCAAAAAACCGGCTGTCCGGTTCGACGGCGCTGTCAGTCTCCACCCGAACGACCCCTTCCCACTCATCAACTTCGATATTTTTTATTTGCTCTTTACTATTAAGTAACCCTTCGGAAACGAGAAAACCCACCACCAGATATTTCATGTCTTTCGGAGAGCATAACAGCGTGACCAACTCCCGTCCGTTTAAAAAGATAGTCAGCAAAATTTCCCGAGCAACTTCCTTTTCGACCGGAACTTTGCCTGCCGGTGTAAACTGCTGGGCGGTAAATTTTTCAGCGTTGGAATCCATCTTTCTTTTTACCTCTTGCGATGTCGCCTCCCTTACCCGGATTTTTCAGAGAGAACAACGGATGGTATATTACTTATTAATCGTGATATTAACTTTTTCGATGGGGTTGGTTACGCCTTTCAGGTTAGAAAGCATGCCAGCCAGTGTATTCCTGATAATTTTACTGGCAAACGTATTGGTGGGAACTGCCGCGCCGTTGAGATTGATCGTCACCGTGTCTTTGTCAACCTGCAGATTTAATATGTGGATTTTCGCGGTACCTTCGAGGGCTTCGATCATGCCGGTGACCGTGTGATCAATAAATCCGGCGACAAAATAGTCGGTTTTGATCGGAACATCATTTACGGAAACCATTAAGTTAACTGTCATGATAACCTCCTGTAAACCCGCGTCTTCCGGGATTTGTTGCCTTATTATATATACTGTTAGCTTTTACATTCAAGGATGAAAAGGCAATCAGCGATCGGCGTTCAGTTATGAGTTTTGAGTTTCCAGTTACCAGTTTTCAGTTTTGAAAAAGGGCTGGATTAATATAAATTGATATTGCATTTGGACTCGTGAAAAAATACCTTGATTACCCGGATAGAGTAAAACTGAGATGTAAAGAGGCAATCCATGCGGAACTGGCTTCTGAATATAACAAAAAATAAATTCCGGCCTTCGCTAACGGAGGATAATATCAGCGTAAGGCCGGATTATGTAAACAATAACTAATTATCTGAGACGGGGATGCTTTTCTTTAGATTCACCGTTTGCGACCGTAGAGGAGCCGGCGGTAACCAGGACACCGTCTTTTTTTACTTCCAGGGCATTCCCGCATTTACCACACAGGCGGTAACGTTCAGCGCTCAAGGCCCAACCGTAATAGTGCCCGCCGCATTTGGGACAAATCGCTTCAAATCCATTCATTACTTTGTTCTCTCCCTGAAGGTGTGCCTTTTATTTTTCAAGTCCAACTTTATCCAAGCCGGTAGCATCCATA
Source organism: Dehalococcoidia bacterium (assembly GCA_003153075.1). The sequence continues at coordinate 6,557 of PMBW01000338.1, forward strand.
TAAGAGCGAAAAAACTTAGCAATACCGGGGTCGGTGATTTCCGACTCCACCTGCCGGTAGGGTTCACCTAATGCGTTGTTGTAGACCTTTTTCACATCCGGCATGAGATTAACCACATCAGTACCGTCCGGTAACACCGTGGAAGGATTAGCTGCGGTTACCGTGGTTGCGCTGTCATCCGCCGATACCGCAGGCCCGCTGTGATTCATCGTCAATACCAGCAGCAGCGCCACCGTCATCCCGATGAAGAAACCGAGTAGTATTTTCATTTCCACCTCCCCTGAAAGAATTGNNGCTTCCTGATGATTAGTAAGATATTACTAAGGTACTGGTACTAATGTACTGCCTCAGAGGGGTAGCATACAACGACCTTTCGGATGATATTTGGGGGTAAAAAGGATTAATCCCTGGACAGAATAAATGGTGGAATGGATGATTTACGGTTAAAAATGAAATTCACTCCGGCGATATGATCACAATGTTATTACCTGCCCGATGCCCCTCTTGAACCACCTAAAATAGAGCAGGGTTTTGTTGGATTCGTTAGCCAGTCTATTTTGCTTTGCTGCGGAACTGGGTTTCGTACAGATGGGCGTAGAGTCCGCCCTTTGCCAGCAGTTCAGTATGGGTACCGCGTTCGACAATACGGCCGTTTTCCATGACGAGGATCAAATCCGCCGCCAGGATTGTGCTCAGACGGTGCGCAATGACGATACTCGTACGGCCGACCATCACCCTTCCCAGCGCTTCCTGGATCAACGCCTCGGATTGGCTATCCAGTGAACTGGTCGCTTCATCTAGCACCAGAATACGCGGGTCTTTCAGAATCACACGCGCTAATGCCATCCGCTGTTTTTCGCCGCCGCTGAGCCGGTAGCCACGCTCCCCGACAATAGTCTGATATTGTAACGGTAATCCCATAATAAAATCGTGGATGTTGGCCGCCCGCGTTGCGGCTTCAATCTCCGGTATGGCCGCGTCCAGCTTGCCGTACAGGAGATTGGCTTGAAGGGTGTCATTAAAGAGATAGGTCTCCTGGGTGACCATGCCGATCTGCGCGGTAAGCGAGTCCAGGGTCACATCCCGGACGTCATGACCATCTATTGAAATACGGCCGGCGGTAGTGTCATACAGGCGCGGGATGAGATAAGTAAGAGTAGTTTTACCGGCTCCGCTGGGGCCTACCAACGCGACTAATTGACCGGGTTCAGCTTTAAAAGTAATATGCTCCAATACTTCCTCACGGGTTTGAACAGGCGCCGCATTCTCGTCATCTTCAGCACTTTTACCGTTATTATTTGATTTGGCAGTATCCCTTGACACTGCCGCTTGTGAGTCCTGCAAAAGCCCGAAACGGCGGATGTCTTTCAGAAACCCTTTCCCTTCTCTGATGTAATGGAAACTGACGTCTTCGAATTCTATCACACCGCGTACATTATTCAATTCACAGGCATCTTTCTTCTCAGTGATTTCCTGCGGCAAATCCAATACTTCAAACACGCGTTCGAAACTGACCATGGATGTGGCAAAATCGACCGGCGCATTGGTCAGGACCTGCAGTGCGCCATACAAAGTACCGAGATAAAGGGACAACGCTACCAAAGTGCCGATGGTCAATAATTGTTTGATGACCAGAAAACCGCCAAAACCATATATCATCGCGACACCGAGAGAACTCAACAAACCGATACTGACAAAGAAAAACGCTCCGGTGACTGCCCGCCGGACATTGATTTTTCGCACGTCCTGAGCGCGACTTTTGAAGTGATTGTCTTCCACAATCGTACGTCCGAAAAGTTTCACCAGCAAAGCGCCGCTGATATTGAGAACTTCCTGCATGACAGCATTCATCCTGGCCAGAACATCCAGCTGCAGACGGGTAATATCACGTAAGCGATTTCCAAGTTTACGGGCGGCATACAGTAAGAAAGGCAGAACCGCAATACCAATGAGGGTTAGCCGCCACTCCAAAGTAAGCATGACGGATAGCACCACGATCGCCTGAATCAGACTGGTAACGATACTGACAAAGGTATTACTGACTGCGCTCTGTGCACCGACAACATCGTTATTGAGACGGCTCATCAGCTCGCCGCTTTTAGTATGGGTGAAAAAACCAAGTGACATCCGCTGTAAATAAGAAAATAAATCCACCCTTAAATCATAGGTAACCCCTTCCCCCACCCGGGCATTGAACTGCCGAAGAAGCACGTTAAGGGAAGCGGTCAGCAGCGGTATGCTGACAAGCGCGCCGGTCAACCACCATAGGCGGTGTAAATCCCGCGCCGGCAATGTCCTGTCAATCAACTCACGCAGAATGAGCGGAGTTAACAATCCCAATCCAGTAGCGGCCAACGTTATGGTCAACATCGCGACTATCCACCAGCGGTAAGGCCGGGCATAGCTCCACACGCGTTTCATTAAATTCCAGGTTATCTTAGGTTTTTCGTCCGGAGCATTATTAGGTCGGATAAAACCCATGCGGCCGTGCATCATGTTATCTTGTCCTTTATTTTCGCCAGTATATATACCGGACTTAAATGACTACGTTAATTTTAGTCTAGCACCAAAGTAAGCATTTTTCAGGGTTACAGTGAAATTGCTTGCAGCCCTAAATAGTGCTAAAATCAGCCTAATTCAAAGGGGAAACATGGACATCAATTCGATTGAAAAAAGATTAACCGGTAAAGTTGCCTGGGTGACCGGCTCGTCGCGGGGGATCGGGCGGGTGATTGCCGACCATTTGGCAAGTTTGGGAGCAAAGGTCGCGGTGCAGGGCACAAGTCCCACTTCTACCCGCGCTTTTAACGAGGCGGATTCGCTGGAAGCGGTGGCGCAGACAATTGCCAAAACACATAAAACTGCGGTACTGCCGGTCTGGGGAGACCTCACCGACGAGGCAACTGTTAAACATCTCGCCGCGCAAATCCGCAAGGAATTCGGCAGGATCGATATCCTGGTGAACTGCGCCGGCGGCGACATCGGCGCGCAGGGCACAACGGGGAAGAACGCCGGTAAACCGCAATTCAACGACGCTGTTTTTATCACCTTTGCAGATTTAAAGAGCGTGCTGGACCGTAACCTGCTGACCTGCATCCTCTGCTGCCGCGAGGTAGCGCCGGAAATGATCGACCGAAAATCAGGCTGGATCGTTAATATCGGCAGCATTAGCGGACTCGTGGGTCACGCTGAAGAAGCGATATATGCCACAGCAAAAGCAGCGGTCCACGAATATACACGCTGTTTGGCAGCCCAATTGCGGCCGTATAACGTGCGCGCCAACGTGGTCGCGCCCGGCCCGATCATTACGCCCCGTTTTGTTGCCAGCCGCCCTACCAATGAAGCTAAAAAAAGGACTGACGGACCACTTGACCGGTACGGCTGGCCGATTGAAATCGCCCGCGCGGTTGAGTATCTCGTTACTACGGATTCTTCCTACGTCACCGGGCAGGTACTGCGGGTGGACGGTGGTTCCCAACTCTGGCCTGGCTAGAAACCACTAAAATAATGTTTCGCATGTCCGAATATGGAAAAAGCGATCAACGATCCTGGGAGGACAATGTTATGAAGCTTTTAGGGATCTCCTGCGGGCGCAGGATGGGTAACAGCGAAATACTGCTCAGGGAAGCATTGATGGGCGCGGAGGAACTGGGCATCGAAACAGAAGTATTGTGCCTGCTCGACGTCGATGTTAAGCCGTGCATCGGGTGCAAGGTCTGTCCGGCGGAAATCACCGGTAAAGAAGATTGCATTATCAAAGATGATGCCGTCTTTGTCTGGAACAAGATCATGGACTGCGACGGCCTGATTCTCAGCGGCCCGGTCTATTGCCTGACCCCGCCCGGCTACCTGCTGCTGATCCGGGATAGATTATTCGGCTCCAAGTCCGACGTTGCCTGGATGATGGAACGCAAGAAATTAAAGGCGCAGGGCGAAAAGGTCTTCGTGGATGAGCGCTGCTTTAAAACCCGGCCCGGCGCATTTATCTCGGTGGGCGGTTCGGTGACACCGGACTGGCTTTCGCTGGGACTTTCGATCTTTCAGACAATGACCTTCTCGATCCAGCTGGAAGTCGTGGACCAGCAGATGGTGTTGGGCACCAACATAATCGAAGGGCAAGTGCTTTTGAATGACGCTGCGATAGCGAGGGCGCATAAACTGGGACACCATGTCGGCGAAGTGATGGGCAAACCCGCAGCAGAAATGAAATGGCAGGGCGACGGAATCGGCACCTGTCCGGTCTGCCACGGCAACGAAATAACCGTTAAGGGCAAGAATCCGGTGCAGTGCCCGATATGCGGTATCTATGGTGAACTTCAGGTCGTCAACGGCGAAATCAAGGTAACCTTTAGTGAGGAAGAGAAAAAACGGTCCAGATTAACACTGGCCGGTAAGATGGAGCACTGGGACGAATACCACCCCGCAAACCCGGAAAAGGCGTGGGAGTTGCAGCAGACGTCCACCATGCCGCCCTCGAAGGTAAAACTACTCAAAGCAGAAATAAAAAAGAAAATGGCTAAATATAAAGCGGATAAGCCCTGTGTCAAGCCGCCGAGAGTAAAGTCAACAGTAGATAGTAATGAATTGTGAGTTTTTCAAATCAGGTAAAAGAGGTGCAGGCTATGAAACTGGAAAATAAAGTTGCTATCATCACCGGAGGCAGCCGCGGTATCGGACGCGGGGTAGCAGTCGCCTT
>PMBW01000023.1 GCA_003153075.1 Dehalococcoidia bacterium
ATCGGCGATATGTGCGGCGGCAGCCTGCACGGCGCGGTAGCGATTATTTCCGCCCTTTATGCGCGGGAAAAAACCGGCAGGGGGCAGTTCATCGATACGGCTTGCGCCGACGGCGTAGCTTATATCCAGGGCATGCGCCACGCGCCCCTCTGGTATTCACAGCACAAGAAAATCCGCCGCGGCAGCAGACTACCGATGGTCTTCGAATGCAAAGACGGTAAATTCATCATGTTCGCCGTCGCCGGCGAATATTGGGATAAATTATGCCGCGCCGTAGGTTTGGAAAAATACATTTCCTACGTTCAGGATATTCAAGCATTCGGACTGGAGGACTATCTTCCCGATCCCGTCGAATCCCGCCGCAAACAGCGCGAAGCCGTTGCTGCTTTAACCGGCATCTTCCTGGGTAAAACCCGCGCCGAGTGGATGCCTATCCTGATGAAAGCAGACACCTGCGTCACCCCGGTCAATGAGATCGATGAGCTTTTTGAAGACCCGCAGATCATTGCCCGTAAGATGGTACTGGACATCGACCATCCCACGCTGGGCAAGGTCAAGCAGGTCGGTATTCCTTTCAAAATGTCCGATACACAACCGGAATTCCGGCACCTCGGGCCGCTCACCGGGCAGAATACCGAAGAAATTTTGCAGGAATTGGGCTATTCCAAAGCCGACATCAAGAAAATGAAGGATGCCGGACAGGTCAAGTCCACAAAGTAATACAGGCTTATCCGCGGTTTGGCAAAACTAAACCGCGCTAAACAACATCAACGATATTAGAATTAGCAGTCAACAGGAGGAACATTAAACATGACAGACCAGGCGTTATCAGACGTAAAAGTCGTCGAATGGGGTTCCTTTATTTCTGCGCCTTTCTGCGCCAAACTGATGGCAGATATGGGGGCAGAGGTAATCAAGATCGAACCCCCCGGAACCGGTGATGAAGCTCGCCGGAACGGACCTTTCCCCAAAGATATCCCCGATCAGGAAAAAAGCGGTTTATTCCTGTACCTCAATACCAACAAGTACGGCGTCACCCTCGACCCGACCAAACCGGCAGGCAAAGAAGCCTTCCTGAAGTTAATTAAAGACGCCGACGTTTTTGTGCAAAACCAGGCCTACAACACATTGAAAAAAGCCGGGCTTGATTATGAATCCTTGAAGAAAATCAACCCGATGCTGGTAATGGTATCACTGTCTCCTTATGGATTGACCGGGCCTTACAAGGACTGGAAGGCCTACGATATCAATATCTGCGCTTTGGGCGGTATTACTGCCGCTACCGGTTACCCCGAACGCGAACCGATCGTCCCGCCGATGTGCCAGGCGCATTTTAACGCCGGCACGCAGGCCGCACTGGTGTCAATGATCTCTTTATTCAACCGTGACATGACCGGCGAAGGCATCCACATCGACCTCTCGGAAGCGCAATGCTGGGCCACCTTCCACATCGGACACGGCGCCCAGGCCTTCCTGGACGAAAATGGTATCCGCACCCGCAGCGGNNTGGGCAGACGACCCGATGTTCAAAGACAGGATCAAAATCGTCGACGAGTGCCCGGAAAAAGCCGATGCCCTTATCCAGCCCTGGCTGAATCAACACGGCAAGGAAGAAATTTACAAACTGTGCCAGGATAATGGCGTTCCCGCCGCCCCGGTCAGAACCGTCGAAGGCGCGGCGAAAAACGAGCACCTCAAGGTACGCAAATACTTTGTCGATATCGACCATCCGGCCGCGGGTAAACTGACCTATCCCGGCGTCGGTTACAAATTCACAGAAACCCCGTTTTCCATCCGGCGCGCGGCGCCGCTGCTCGGTCAGCACAACGAAGAGATTTTCAGTAAGCTNNTCCAAAACAGAATTAGCCGCGCTGAAGAAAGGCAAGGTGATCTAAATGGCGAATAAATTACCTTTTGAAGGTATCCGCGTCGTAGACTTCGGCTGGGTTTGGGCCGGAACGGTGCTCGGGCATATTATGGCCGACCACGGCGCCGAAGTGATTAAAATCGAATCCAGAAAGAGACTGGACGGGCTGCGCCTGGGGCGCGTCTTCGAACTGGGCGATACGCTGGAATTAAACCCTGCTTTTCACAATAACAACAGAAGCAAGATGAGCATCACCCTGGACTGGTCTTCACCGCAAGGCTACGAAATCATCAAAAAACTCATCATGAAAGCCGATGTCGTGAACGAGAACTTTTCCGTGGGCACATTGGAAAAACACGGTCTCGGCTACGAAGATATCAAGAGGATCAAACCTGATATCATCATGTTAAAACTGGCCCCCACCGGTCAATTCGGCCCCGAATCAGGTATCATGGCTTACGCGCCGTTGATGTCCGCGATCGCCGGCCTGGACAGCATGCTCGGTTATAAAGGCGACCGTCCGCTGGGCTTTAAACATGCCTACGGCGATGTCATGGCCACTCTGACCGGCGCCTTTGTGCTGATGACCGCGCTGCGCTATAAAAAGCGGACCGGCAAAGGCCAGTACATTGATTTATCGGAATGCGAAACCACCACNNTTTATGGATTATTTCATGAACGGACGGGTCGCCGGCTGCCTGGGCAACGACCGCCCCGGTTTGGCGCCGCATGGTAACTACAGGTGCGCCGGAAATGACAAATGGGTTTCGATCGCCGTGAAAACTGAGGATGAATGGAAAGCCTTCTGCAAAGCCATCGGCAATCCGTCCTGGACAAAAGAAGCTAAATTTAAGACGCTGGCCGATAGAATGAAGAACCTCGACGAATTGGACAAGGCTGTCACCAGCTGGACGGTTAACCTCGGCGACTACGAAGCCACAAATATCCTGCAGAAAGCCGGTGTGGCGGCTGCCCCCGTGCTTAACATCGAGGGTGTTTTCTTCGACCCGCATTTCCAGGAACGCGGCATTTTCATGAATGTCGACCATCCTGTAGCCGGCGGATTAACACTCTACGACCTGCCGTGGCAAGCCAGCGGCCTCGGCCGCAAACCGGCCCGCTACGCTCCTCTTCTGGGTGAGAACAACGACTATGTTTTCGGTGAGCTGCTGGGCATGCCCAAAGCGGAAATCGATAAACTCATTGAAGATAAAATAATCTA
>PMBW01000256.1 GCA_003153075.1 Dehalococcoidia bacterium
AAAACGCCGATTCGCCCGCCGGAAGTACGATTTACAAGGATTTGTGACAGTACTGCCTCAATCGTTTCTGCTAGTTGTTGCCTGATCTGATGCTGCTGGGAAGCCGGGAACATATCGATAACGCGGTTGATCGTGCGGACGCAGTCAGTAGTGTGGAGCGTGCCGATGACGAGATGGCCGGTTTCAGCGGCCCGCAGCGCCGTGGATATTGTGTCCAGATCACGCATTTCTCCTAACACGATGACATCAGGGTCGTGGCGTAAAGCATGGACCANNTCTTCAATAGTTATTACATGCCGCCGGGCGTTTTGATTTAGATAATCGATCATTGCGCTCTGGGTGGTGGATTTACCGGCGCCGCTGGAACCGGTGACTAAAATTAATCCGGACTTTTTCAGGATCAGTTTTTTACATATTTGCGGCAGTTCCAACTCATCAATGGTAGATATTTTAATAGGAACGATTCTAAATGCGAGGCTGGGCGTTCCGCGCTGCTTTAGAACATTCACTCTGAAACGGGCCAATCCGAAGAAACTGTAAGCAAAATCCAGTTCCATTTCTTTTTGGAACTCTTCCCGTTGTTCCATAGTGGTAACCCGTTCGAAAATAGTCTGAATATCCTGGCGCGTGAAGACGGGAATATTTTCCTGCGGCACCAGGACACCGTTGATCCGCAAAACTGGAGAACTACCGACATCCAGATGCAGGTCCGAGGCCTTCTTTTCCAGTACCAGTGTAAGCAATTTATCCAGTTCCATAATAAGCTCCTGTCGCCAATGCGTTTAGATTACCTTATAGCATAATGGAGGTTTGTAGCTTTGTGAACTCTACAATAGTACTATGCAAATGTGATATAACTAGTACCAATGACTTAAGCCGTACCGGTGAATGATTAATACTTGAGTGTGAAAGTTGCCAGGGGGTAAAAACAACAGTACTAGACGTCAAAACTAAATAACTATCCGGACATCATACCACTTACCTATTTACTCTAACGCCGTCTGCCTTTAAATTTAGATAAGCAGCCATAATTATGTGGTCAAACTTTGGGGGTGTAAAATGCAGAAAAACGATAACAGCCACAACAACAGCAATAATAATGGAAACGGCACGACCTTAACCGTGAACGGTGAGGAAATATTGCACATCGGAGACCGTTCTTTCCGGAAAACGAAGCTCGGACTGGCTGAAGAAGAAGTTCGCGCTTACGTTGAGGAACTCATTAATCAACGTGATGCACTCGTAAAGCGTCAGGAACACCTTTCGGCATTGACTGAACTGGCTGAAAAAACGGTGATGGATGCGAATAATCTGTCGCAGGCCATGATGAAAAAGACCACAGAACAGGCCAAGGCAGAAGCCGACAAAATCCGTGCAAAAGCGGAGGCGGAGGCTGACCAACTGGTAAAAGCGAAGAGAGCCGAAGCTAAGACACTCGCGGACAAAGATGCCGAATCGATAAAAGCGGAAGCGCATCGTCAGGCAAAATTAGTACGGGAAGAGCAACTGGATGGGATCCGGTCGGAAGCGGCTAATCTGGCGCAAAAACTGCAGAGTGATCTGATTGCCAATCTGGACGGTCTGAAGAAACAGGTGTTGACACTCGGCATTAAATTTGAGCCGTCCCTTCACAACGCTAACAATAATAACAGTAGTAATAACAACAGTAATAACGGCAATAACAACAAATCAGCCCATGCCCCGATGGTGGAAGCTGCGAAGCCGGCTGATACCCTGTCCGCGGGTGAGAAAGGAGCGCTGCTCGACCATATCCCCTGGCTGGAAGTTGAGGTATTGCCCCCGTTANNCTGATCGCGCGGCTGGAAAGTTTACCCGAGGTGAAGACCACCGATCTTCTCCCCGAGACTCCGAATCCATTAATCAGAGTTTTCCTAAACGAACCTTCACCTTTAGCAGATATGCTGCGCACATTACCGCAGGTAGAGAAAGTCAACGAATTGACCGATGAAGGACAGGGCGACGACAAGCGGGAAAGAATCCAGATCGTGCTTGGCAAAAATCCCTCCAAGAACGCTGATCCGAAAAAAGGCTCGACAATCAGAACCTAATTGTAACCGGGAGTAAGAACAGATAGTAATCGTACCGGCGCCGAGTAATTAGGTAAATACGAGAAGTTGAGCCTGATATAGCTTGACTATTATGCATAATTGGTATATCATTCATACAGAGAAAATATATAAAGAAATAAGAGCTATAAACAAATTGGTGAATTGAGATGTTCAACAAAAGATGGTATAAATTTCATAAGGTGATAATATCGAGTCACGAGAAAGGATTTACGCTGGTGGAGGTCGTTGTAGCCATTTTGCTACTCGGTCTAGTTACCGCAGGCCTTTTTAACGGGCTAGGTACCGCATCAAATGTGGTATTAAGAAATGACATGCGGCAAACTACAAAAAATCTGGCGGAGTATGTGATGGAATCGGTAAAAAATCAGGGCTATCAAGAAGTAGCAAACCCTGTTTATCCTGTACCGAACCCTTTACCTTCACCACAAAATTTATCATATTATGCGACCATAACAGTGAAAACCGGTACTAATACCACGGTTTTTAATCCAGGTGCCAGTCCCCCTCAAGGACGAGACCTTAAATTACAGAAAATCACGGTTAAAATTTTCAAAATCGGCAGCATAATACCATTGTATACGCTTGATGGGTATAAGGTAGAATGATGTTAAAAAGAAAGTTGAGTGTCTTTATTCGGATACAGGTTGGTTTCACGCTGATAGAAATAGTGGTCGCTATTGCGCTCACGTCTTTGATTGGAACCGCGGTTGCTACCGCTACTTACCAGTTAATAAAAGTAAATGCAAAAAGTACAAACCACCAACTGGCAGTTTCTCAAGTGCAGAACGCGGTAAATAGCATCAGCAGGGACGCTCAGCAGGCTCAAAATATTATCCCTAGATATGCTAATAACGCTTTGATACCGATAAGTTCAAACCAAATTGCCTTTAATTTGATAAACGATTCAACTACGGGTACTCCGGATAAACTCGAACTAAAATGGGTGGCCTGGGATAACACGGTAAATGATGTCATTTATACGATTTCGAGCGGCACATTAAAAAAGAATAGTTTGATTGTCGCCACAAACGTTACGGCTGCTTCCGGTAACTGGGATGTTTATGCCAGGACGTTGACTCTAACAATAGTTGCGAGTGTGCCTAATACAACCGCAACGAATAAAGTCACCGAACAAAGAACTTTACAAATTATTCCGAGACCAGCTCAATAAAGAGGTGAAAAGATGCCAAATTTTATACGAAGACGAAAAAAAACGGGAGAATCAGGGCAGGCACTAGTCCTGGTTCTGGTTTTATTAGCATTGGGAAGTTTGTTCATCACCGCGATGCTGGGTTTTATCGGCAACGGCGCGAAGATCGGGCAGGTGTACGATAAAAAAGCAGCGGAATTATACGCCGCCGATGCTGGCATCCAGGATGCAACCTGGCAGATACGCAACCAAGAACTGACTACCACCTGTCCCACTTATAGCCGTTACGATTTCCGGTCACCAGGATGGAGTTATGATATTCCTGCGGTTAATACTGAAAATGTACATGTACAGTTGTGGAACATGTGGATGATTCCCAGCACAATCATTGCTGCACCGACTGATGTTGCAACACCACAGGGCATTGCGACGGCAGGTAAACTGCTGGTAACGGGTAATACTATCATGCCCGTGAAAACTGCGGATGACGGATCCACTATTTACGAATATGATATTAATATTGCTTATACACCGGGAACCGGAGAAAATCTGACAATTAAAAATATCGGTGTGTGGTTCCCTCCCGGGTTTTCTTATTTCGCAGATGCTCACCACGTGTGCAATTTAACGAGTCTAACAAATCCTTATAACTCTAACATGACGGTTGTACCGTTAGCGGGGAATAACGATTGGTACTGGACTTTCCCCTCATTTCCATCGTTTAGTACTTTTCCCGGTCACACCGGTACCGCACCCGCAGTTATTAATATTACGGTCACCATGTATTTTAAACCCCCGCAGGATCAGCCTACTCTGAAACCGGATGCGGTGGCATGGATAAAAACAAGTGGAGTCGGAGATATTCCGTACTCCTGGGATTCCAGCGTCACTATTTTTAAAACTACTGTAA
>PMBW01000301.1 GCA_003153075.1 Dehalococcoidia bacterium
CCTCCGCGCATGGAAAGGACGATGCCCAGAGAATTTGCGGCAGCAATATTGAACTTTCTGGACAATGCTGGACAATAGCAGGCTGAATACCTTATAAAACAGGATAACAGACCCTTGTCAGGGAGGATAAATATCATGAAAGCGGTAATTGTTAAGGAAGTGGGCGTCATTGAACTGCAGGATGTTCCTGAACCGCAGACCCGTCCCGATGAAATAAAAGTAAAAATCGCCTACTGCGGAATTTGCGGCACCGACGTTAAAATTATCGAAGGGAAAACATTCGGAAAAGGGTTTCGCCCCGACGGGGCAATCGGATGGCCGAAAAAAGCGGCTGCCCCGCGCGACGATGTCAGAATCATGGGACAGGAAATGCGCGACGGCCTGCGGATTTTGGGACACGAGGCTGCAGGCACAATTACCGAGATTGGTAAGGATATCAAAGGGAATTTCAAGGTGGGACAACCGGTTGCGATGAATTTCCGCAGCGCCTGCGGGGTCTGCTACTATTGCACAAAAATGATGGCGCAATTCTGCGAACGGCGCTTCCCCATCTCCGGTGCCATGGCTGAATATGCCGTTTATAAGGAAAATACTGTTTTCCCACTGCCAACCGGTTTGCCTCTGGATTCCGGCGCTTTTCTGGAACCGGCAGCAATCGCCGTGCGCGCTTTGGAAATGGCTCATATCAATATCGGCGATACCGCAATAATCACCGGCGGCGGACCAATCGGTTTGTTAGTTTTACAATTGGCAATCAAGTCCGGTGCTTCTAAAATACTCCTTTCAACCCGGTCAGCCGAAAAACGAAAACTGGCTAAACAACTGGGGGCAGATGTAGTGGTTGACCCGAATAATGAAAACCTGCTGGAAATCTCCAATGAGTTCACAGACAGACGAGGCTACAGCGTCTGTTTTGAAGTCAGCGGAAATACAGATGTGGCTAGACAACTCATTTTGTTGGCGGAATCCGGAGGCACCATTGTGTGGGTGGGCACTTATCCTCCGAATTTTGATGTGGGAGTTCCCATTTACTATATGCATTCCAGAGACCTCACGATCCGGGATGTCCGATCCTCCCCTTACATGTTGACCAAAGCGCTGCAAATGTTGCCAAAACTGGATTTACAACCACTGTTCAGAATTTTCCCGCTGGACGACGCCATTCAGGCCTTTGAAGCTCAAAGAGCGGGAAAAGATGTTAAAATAATGCTTAAAATGTAAATCCGCAAATTGTGCAACACACACAAAACACATCAATTAGGTCGGGAGGCACGAACAAGTCTCTTTTGTTTATAATTAAAAATAACACAAGTCAAGCTTAACTATCGGCAAAAAGCGAGGAACTATGGTAAAACAGAATCTGCCAAAAACTATCGGCGAACTTAAAAAATCGGGTTCNNGGGTTATACCCCGGTTTCCGTGAAAGAGGAACTGAGGCGCAACCTGATCAGTAAGATGAGAAATCACCAGGATGTATTTCCCGGTATCATCGGCTACAGCGATACCGTAATTCCCAACATCGAAAACGCAATATTTTCAGGCCACGACATCATTTTCCTGGGCGAGCGCGGACAGGCCAAGTCCAGGTTGATGCGGGCGCTGATACAATTGCTGGATGAAAAAATCCCGGCGATCAAAGGCTGCGAAATCAATGATGACCCGTTCTCCCCAATCTGCAAACACTGCCGCGATCTGGTTGCCGCCAAAGGAGATAACACGGAGATAGTCTGGCTGGAGAAAGAACAGCGGTATTCGGAAAAACTGGCGACCCCGGACATTGCCGTCGCGGACATTCTGGGTGATATAGACCCAATTAAAGTGGCCGAAGGCAGATATCTTTCGGATGAGCTGACCATCCACTATGGACTAATCCCGCGCACCAACCGGGGCATTTTCTGTGTAAATGAATTACCTGACCTGGCTGAACGGCTGCAAGTAGGGCTATTCAATTTGCTGGAAGAACGGGACGTACAGATCAGAGGTTACCGGATCAGGCTGCCACTGGATATTCTGCTGGTAGCCAGCGCNNGCCGCATCATCTCGCCGCTCAAAGACAGATTCGGCTCGCAGATCAGAACCCATTACCCGCTCAATATCCGGGATGAGATCAAGATTATCAAGCAGGAATATCACCAGTTCAGCGGGACAGATATCACCACCTTTGTGCCGGCGTATATGGAAGAAATCATCGGGCAAATCACCCAATTGAGCAGAAAAAATCCGGATATAAATCAACGCAGCGGCGTCAGTGTCCGCGTGTCCATCATGAATTACGAAACCATAGTCTCCAATGCGACCAGACGCGCGGTAATGTTGGGTGAAAAAATGGCTGTTCCCCGCGTCAGCGACCTGCCCTACATCGCCCCCTCGATGGGTTCCAAAATCGAGATGGAAGGTTTTGAACAGGACAAAGAAGATAACATCATCAATACCCTGGTCAGCGAATCCGTTTTAACTGTTTTTAATAAGCATTTCCCGCTCACACAAATGAACCCTCTCATCGAAAGATTTAAAAATGACTTCGGGATTGAGGTCTCAGACATGATGCCGGCGGCTGATTACGTGAATAATCTGAAAGAAATCACCGGTTTTTCCGCCGCGGTTAAGAAAATTTGCAAATCCGAACAGCCGGAAATAATTGCATCCGCCGGTGAGTTCATTCTCGAAGGGCTCTACGCCAACAAAAAATTAAGTAAAACCGTTGTTGACGGAAAAAACGTGTATCGTCGTTAGGGTTTAAATGACTATCTATCGTTACTCAGAATGGGACAGCACCCTTAGCACCGCCGGTTTAGAAAAAGACGCCCTCATGAATGAATTGGCACAGGGTATGCTGCGCGACGGCGATCTCGAACACGTGCTCTGGAAAATGCAGCGGCAGGATCTTATAGACGGGGAAGAGCGGTTAACCGGCCTGCAGAAATTACTCAAGCGGCTGCAGGAGGAAAAACAGAAACGTCAGGCTAAATATGACTTTTCCTCGATGATGGATGTTCTCAGTAACAAGATGGA
>PMBW01000345.1:0-615 GCA_003153075.1 Dehalococcoidia bacterium
ATGTTTTTGTTTCACCTGGTGGAATTGCCTGGGTGGTGGAGCGGCAAGGCAACAAATTAGAAAGCGTTTCGGTAAAAATTACTAAAGATCAAATTGTGGGAAGGCTATCGTCAGAAAGGACAAAACGAGCCGAAGTGGAAAGGCGCCGGTATAACTTAGCCAAGGCAGCCAGAACGCCGTCTAATTTAACGGGAGGCGAAGTCAAGGGCTTGAACTGATGGCCTTTGACTTGGGTATACCAAAATTTGTTGAGAAGAAGAACAATATGAAAGCAGCTGCATATCTTAGATGTTCAACCGAAAGTCAGACGCCGGACAACCAACTACCGGCAATCCAGGCGCTATGCAGTGCCCGTGGTTGGGAATTAGTCAAAGTTTATTCTGAAAACGCTTCCGCATGGTCCGGAGGTAGACAGACAGAGTTAAAAAGATGTATCCGGGACGCGCAGCACAACCACTTCGACACAATCCTTTGTTGGAGTTTGGACCGAATAAGCCGCGAGGGACCGCTCAGAGTGTTATCTCTTATTGAGCATTTACGCCGCCGCGGCATCAAAGTTGTGTCAGTTCAAGAAAGCTGGACAGAGACGGCAGGGGATTTTAGTCCGGTACTGCT
>PMBW01000345.1:626-1582 GCA_003153075.1 Dehalococcoidia bacterium
CGTTGGCTAAAACGTCCGCAAATTTCAGAGGATTTTACAACATGATTTTGAATACCGGCGTTCTTAATTCCGGACAACGATTTTAGAAAACTATTTCATTCGATTTAGTGAAACTCGGGTTAGTGAAAATAGGGAGTAAAGCAAGATGTTAGTAGCTGATATCGAATACCACAGTGTTAAACAGTTAGAAAATGAGCCGCACCTGGTGGCCAGTCTTTCCGCCGGTGACGTGCCGATGCTCTTAATTAAACTGGGCCGTGTTCTTAATGACAATTGGAAACTTCGTAACTGCCTGAAGGATTGTAACATCACAATCACGATTCGAGAGGAATAAATGTTTAGAGCGGACGGCATGGGATATGTTGAATGAGAAAATCAACGGGCAAATATCCTAAAGACTGGAAAGAGATAGCCAAGCGAATCAAAGAGAAATCCGGTTGGAAATGTGAACGCTGCGGCCATCCGGACGATAAGGGATCCGGTCATGTACTGACGGTCCATCATCTTGACTGGAACCGCTCGAACTGTGCCGACTGGAATTTAGCGGCGCTTTGTCAACGCTGTCATTTACACGTTCAGGGTAAAGTGGTGATGTCGCAAATTTGGATGTTATCCCATTCGGCTTGGATGCAGCCGCATGTTGATGGCTATATTAAAAGTATGACTGAAAAACTCTCTTATCCACCGTGGGCGGCAATATAGCTGATATCTTTGTTAGTTCCCGATACGTTTGATAAGTCGTCGCTGATGATGAACCCGTTGGCATCGAATACCGCATGATGAGATATCGCGATTTGACTCCAATTTGTTGAGGTCACACCCGGATAGCGAACATAAACCGAGTGAATCATGTTTGCCGTTCGCTGATTGATTGAAACGGAGCCCGGGAAAGTGGCTACTTTCCCCTGTATAGCGGCATCGAAAATAGACTGCACAGTTAACGGCTTCGACACTGC
>PMBW01000345.1:1662-2123 GCA_003153075.1 Dehalococcoidia bacterium
ATTATTTGATAAGGCGCATCGGTATTCAGGCCGCCTGTGAATATTTCTGCTACAACCGGCGCTGGCGGTGCGGGTGATAAATTGGCGCCATATTTTACTTTTTCTTCCGGAGTTAAAAGCCCGGGTGCATTTTTGGCCAAGAGTGCCATGTCCGCATCATATTGACTTTGAGTGTAGTTCGAGTTAACTGGCGCAGATTGAACGACCGGCGCGGCATTGACTACAACGGCTGCTGGATCATTCGGTACCGGAGTGCCGTTTGCATTTGTAAATGTTAAAGTCCCATCAGGATCCGCATAGGTTACGGCCTTTGAAGGGTCACTATATGGGATAGCCGTTACGACTCCTGGAACTGTGTTGTCATATTGAATCGGCGGCGGCTTTCCGGCAGTTGCGTAAGCGTCCTTATTCGCGAGGTAAGTTGCGTATAAGTCACCAGGAATCCCGCCCACTGAAGGCGG
>PMBW01000345.1:2149-2843 GCA_003153075.1 Dehalococcoidia bacterium
CCGTTAGAATTTGTGATCACGTTACCCACCTTGGCCGTGACGGAACCGTCAGGATTCGAGATAACGGTAGGCGTTTTTAACGAGGAGCCAGTCGAATCTCCGCTGGTTGCTGCCTTCTTCTTGCTCAGCACAAGCAGTCCTACAACAGCAATACCAGCGATCACTAATATTTTATTGTCCATTCTATACACTCCGTTATTTTATAGTGGCTGCATGACTCCATTGACATTAACAAAACCTGGGCCGCCTTAAACGTCTAATATTGGTTGCGTTGTTTCGGGGTTGCCCGGGCCGGGAGGACTACCACCGGGCCACATTATCGGGTCCATCGAAATTAATCTCGGCGTAACGTCGGCAATTGTTGACGTCTTTCTTTTCTGGTTCCAAAGATAAAGCCCAATCCCGATTAATGCCACGATCGTTAAAGTTTTCTTGTCCATTATTAGCCTTCTTCTTTTCTCATTGGAGCTGCCTCTTCTTGTGCTCTTTTAAACATCGGGCATTGTCCAAATGGACACATACTCTTTACTGCCTTTGTCAAAGCGCCCAAACGAAACCATATTACCGCGTTGCCGGTAACCGAGATACCAAGCAACGCGCTGAATAAAGCTATTATTGAAGATTCTCCCATATTTTAAGCTCCTCCAATTTTATTTAGGCAACTCTGGTGTGTTATTATCACCCTTCGGGAAAA
>PMBW01000115.1 GCA_003153075.1 Dehalococcoidia bacterium
AATCCAACCCCCGCTACCAAATTTCACCTTTCCATTCCTTTCCCCACCATGTCTCAATTACCAATAATCAAGCATCAAACACCAAATATATTCCAATTGGCTAAAAACTGGCCTGGCAAAATGTTTTCGTTAATCTTCTTTTGTTTTCATCACGCATCAAGTTTTCGTTGAATAACAATATTAATCCAATTTTTCCCTCGCTCGATACTATGTGGAAATACTGGCGTACATACCATATAAGTTTGAGAAATAATCAAATATATGGTATTGTTTCTCCAACAATACTCATTTGATCAAGAGGGCCTATGGCAAATCCCGCCGCTATCACTGCTTCTCAACCACGATTGTATTACCTTGACTGGTTACGTGTGTTATCTATGCTGGTTGTTTTTTTCTACCACAGTAATCGTTTCTTTAATTTTGGTGACTGGAATGTGAAAAACGCCCAATTGAGCGAGGTATCAACGATTTTTGAAAATGCCCTGGGAGTGTTTATGATGCCGCTTCTTTTTATTCTGTCCGGTGCGGCAATATTCTATTCGCTAAAGTCACGTGGAGGTAGTGGTTTCGTCAAAGAAAGATCCTTACGTCTGGCAATTCCGCTATTAACTCTCGGGTTGTTTATCTTCGGCCCTCTCCAGGTCTACCTGGAACGGCTATCCCACGGCGATTTCAACGGCAACTTCTGGCAGTTTATTCCGCACTACTTCGCGGGTTTCTACGGCATTAATGGAAATTTCGCTTGGATGGGTATACACCTTTGGTATCTCATGCTCCTTTTCCTGTTTTCGATCATTTTTTTGCCGCTCTTCCTTTCTTTTCATAAGAACGGAGTAAGTCCTCTTTCCAGGATATCATCGTTATTTGGCAAACCTTGGACACTCTTCCTGCTTTATGTCCCCCTGGCATTTACTCCGCACCTCACTAATGCGCTAGGCATGGGTTTTACACGACAAATGGGAGGTTGGGATATATTTTCCTACATGCTATTTCTAATCTATGGCTACCTTCTTTTTGCTAACCCCCGCATAATTCAGACCTTAAGCAAATACCGTTTTGTTTTTATCATTCTAGCACTCACACTGACTATATTCTGGCTGGTATTGAGATATTCTGTCCTGGCAACACCCGACACAGGTTTCTTTTTCAGCACAGAATTGCGTCCGTTGATTTGCTGGTTCTGGATCCTGGGTATCCTCGGATTGGGCAGCCGGTATCTCAATTTAAACAACAATACATTGAGTTACACCAATGAAGCAGTGCTGCCTTTTTACATACTGCACCAGCCCATTATCATGTCGATTGGTTATTTTATTGTGCAATTGGCTTTACCAATACTCTTAAAGTATTTAATTATCGCTAGTACCTCCTTCATCTTTATCATGGCAATCTACGAACTTCTAGTTAGGCGTATCAACGTTCTTCGTTTTCTGTTCGGTATGAGATTAAAGAAAAAATCAAAGACAGTATTAGCAATAGCAGGCGAAGCCTAAGCTCATTCTAATCAAATTTATTTATCGAAAAGTGAATATCCTTTATCTACTGGGATTCTATTCTAACAAGTCGGAGTTATAGCCTGAAAACCAACTCAAACATCCTGGTTCTGCGTGTTGTGCAGTAACGCCCACCATACAGGACTTGAACCCCATCATGGTGGTATTATCCGGGCGATGTAAGAAGCTGCTGCAAGTTTGGAATAAGCTGTTTCTTCTCAAAGAAAAGTTCTGTCTCCCGTACAACTTGCCCTCCCAAAGGTATTTAAATTTCCTTCCTTGAAACCAGTTAATTCGATTCCGATAAACCGACTTAATTTCTTGTAGCTTTTGTTGATTTCTTTGTTTTTGCCATCAGTTAAAGAGAAATGGGAGAAGTTGTCAGACAAACGTGCTAAAAATTGATTATAACTTTCAGCAAGATCCAGTGCGAAAATAACATAAAATATTTATATCCTCCGCTAATAATTTATAATTCCTTTACTTTTAGACAGCTACAATAAAAAAGGTAACAGTTCGAAGGCTTGTAAGGAGGAGCTGATATGAAATTTGTGCCTTATCTAAACTTTGCGGGTAACACCGAAGAGGCGTTCAATTTCTATAAATCCGTCTTCGGCAGTGAATTTACGGCGATTTTCCGTTTCAAGGATATGCCAATGCAGGGCGTAAATATCCCGAAAACGGATGAAAACAAGATCATGCACATCGCGTTACCCATCGGCAAGGATGATATGTTGATGGCGAGCGATGTATTGGAATCGTTCGGACACAAATTAGTGGTTGGTAATAACGTCACCATCCAGATTTTCCCCGATAGCAAGGAAGAAGCGGATAGATTATTTAACGCGCTGACAGCAGGTGGGATGGTAGAAATGAAGATGACTAATCAGATGTGGGGCGATTATTACGGCTCTTTCACGGATAAATTCGGGACAAGGTGGGCCGTGGATTACATTTATCCGAAAACAAAATGAACACTTTGGCCGTCAGAGAATGCATCAAATTCAATGTTGACGGTTCATTGAACCGAGTATAATTGGAATAACAGAAAAGGAGGGATAGAAATGTCCTACATTGTTGATTTTAATAATGTCTCTACGGTGGGTTTAGAGTCTTCGCCTGTAAAAGAAGCGCTTGCTGGTTTACGTGCTAACGAAGCCCGTTATTTTATGAACAAATACAAGTATGAGTTTACAGTTGTACCAGCTGACAAAAGCCAGGATACACTTGATTACGTGGACCGAATTTTGAAAAAAGAACGTGATATTGAGATTGCTGCCAAACCTTTAGAAACATCGCGTTTTCAAGTGGAAAACATCAAATTTGCCTATGTCTTTTATACGGATGGTCTTGTCGTCAACGTCATGTACACGGTTGACGACCCTAAGAAGCGGGCCGTTGGTTTTAAGCTTTCCGAGGGAATGGAGGTACCAAAAGAGTTAGGCAAGTTTAAGTTTGCCAGGCAGAAGTCTAAATTGGCTGGAACAATTCGAGGTTCGTTTTTTGTAATTAAAGGAGAATATTAAAGTACGCAAGCGCGTCAATAGCAGAGGACTTGAACTGCATCGTTTTGAAATACTAAATGAAAGGCAAAAAGTTCTGTCTATTGTGCGACCCCCGCTACCAACGTTATTTAAATTTCCTTCCTTGAAGCAAGGTAGTTTGATTCCGATAAACCGACTTAACTTCTCTTAGCTTTTGTTGATTTCTTTGCCTTTGCCTCAAAAAGCTTGGCTACCTCGCCGCGCAAATAACGCTGAATAAACGAGTTGACCGTACCATCCGGATAAAGAATACGGTTACCGATCAATAATTTCATCTTTTGTTCCAGGACAGATTCCGAACAAGGAATGCCGGTCTTTGCCTTGAGTTCTGTCAAGCTAAATCCGGTGTTTTTCCAGAGCCAGCCCCAGATTTCATTCTCAGAATCACCCGTGAGCTTGGTCAATTCACCGGCAGGCTTTACCTCAAGATTAGACCAAGCTACGATAATTTTAATAAGCTCGGGGTTATCGGCAATTACTAAAACTGTTTCAGGTTTCTCGTTTTGCTTAAACCCGTTTAGTTTTTCTATGAACAGATTTTCAGACATGGGCGACCTCTACCAGACACAGTTACAGCGTCCCAAGGTATTTTACGTCAAATTTCGTTCGATTATAACGCCTATAAAGGCATTCTATTATTTGATAATCAGAGGTTCGTAGTAACAAAGCAACAATAAATTGATTTTAAATCAATGTACCCGGCTCGGTTTTATAGCCACCTCCGCAAGTCTGCCTTCAAGTAGTAATCGGCGCCAAGTTCATCTAACAGGTTTTTCACGTTTATTGCGAAGGTATGCCAATCAACTCCTTTAGCATGGGGATGGTAGTTGAGCGTACCCACTTTGAATTTATCGACAAACCTATGCGTCTTCCGGATAATCTCCAAAGTTATTTCCGGGTATATCACCGGTTCCAGACTTACCCACGTCATAATGCCGTTTTCATGTGCTTTTCGTAAACTGTTTATTCTCTCACCCGGAAGCGCGGCAAGAGGCTCCCATTTCAGTGACATGGCATCGTCCAGATTGGTGATAGTAACGCCAAAAAAATCGTTGTNNCTTTTCATCAATTGGCTGATAGGGGTCGCAGGTGAAGCACAATAAAACCGGGCCATTGTTATTTGCTAGGCTCAATTTCCGGGCATCCGAACTCATCTTCTCAAGGATATTCGGCCTGGGATTTGGGGCGTAAAACATTTCATTGGTTACCCTGACACAAGATGGTGCGTAGCAATAAATACACCGATGTCCGCAACCCTGATAAAGATTGACTGCGAACGGAGCATACTCCCTGGCCTTACCTCGGGGTTCATAAATCGTTGTTGTTTTTAACATTTTTTACAACTCTCTATTTTGGGACTATTTCAAATCCGGCATAGATGACATTGCCTTCTGCACCACGATACCAGTTCACGACTCTGCTGCGAAATCCATTCCTGGTGCAAAGTGTGTCAACAAGATGCGCAAGATATCGATCAAATTGTTCATAAGGAACATTGTCTTTAATCTTTTTAACTTCATTTACTCCAAACAAGTACTTGTCATAGAGATTGATCTTGCCTCTGACTTTGAGAGCGAGACCCATCCCATCAGTAACACAAAGAATAAAGGGTTCCTTCTTGTTTTTAATAAGGGGAAAAAACAGTTGGAGTTCTTTCCCCGGGCAACCTTCATCATCGAAATCTATGAGATCAAAATTATTATATTCATACAGATGCTTTCTTAAAAAAGATTCTGCTTTTTCATTGAAGTTGATGCCATCGTATTTTTCCTTGTCTATTCTTATCACCTCGGTGAAAAGCCGTTCGTACCAATAAGCTAAACGTCCTTGCCCTGAGAATAAATCAATAGCTAGATTTCGTTTTCCGCAGTGACAGACCGACTCTAACCGATAAGCCAATTTTAATGGATCAATACTGTCTACTCCTTCAACATAACCTTTACTTATTTGTGAGTTCATATTATGTTCAGGTAAAATTTGATTTAAAAGATCCAATAATTCTTCATCGCTGAAACCGAGGCTCTTGATATCTACATCTTCGGATTTGAGTTCCTCAAGGACACCCTTTAGCTTGGGGAAATCCCAATCAGCGATCTCAGCGGTTTTGTTATCAGCGATCGTAAAAGCTCGTCTGCGGGCATCGGTCATTTCAACTATAATGACGGGAATATTATTCATACCAAGTTTTTTAGCAGCTTTCCATCGGGTATGACTGGCAATGATGGTTAAGTTCTGGTCGCATAGAATAGGCACATTAAAGCCAAAAGAACGAATGCTTTCGGCTACAGCAACCACTGCCGGGTCATTTAGCCTTGGATTATCCTCCCAGGGATGCAGTTTTATTAGCTCGATTTCTTGCACCTGAAGCATTTTGTTTTACCTCAGACAGATCAGACCTCTAATTGGAACATATGTTCTATTGTAACCCATAAGATAGAGTCGCGCAAGAGGGTTTTGTCAAAGAGTAACTATTTGTGCTTTTAGTCAGAAAACAGTAACTGCTGCAAGTTTGGAATGCTTCCAATGCGGGCTACCAACTGAATTGTCAATGCGCTCTTCATTAGTTCACTCTATTTCCCAATCTCAAACTTTCTTTATTGGTATGTTATAATTACCTTGCGTTGAACGGAGGTTTGAAAACCATGAAAACGTTGAAACTCCCGGTAATTATCACCCAGGATGAAGACGGCTATTATTTAGCTGAGGTTCCGGTTCTCCCCAGTTGTTTTACCCAGGGAAAAACAAAATCTGAAGCCTTGGCTAACCTGCGCGAAGTAATACCGCTCTGTTTGGAACATCTGAAGGCAGAAGGCAACCCAATCCCTGGGAATTATTTCCTGGAGCAGATTGAGGTCGCGGTTGCATGACGAAACTCCCCATGATTTCCGGCGAGGAGAGCATCAAAACCTTGCAACGGCTGGGTTATCAAGTAGAACGTACGCATGGAAGTCATGTCTGGATGATTTGTCCAGGACGGCAACCGATTCCTGTGCCAAAACATAAAGAGCTTGGGCGCGGTATTCTTAGAAAAATAATCAGCATGGCAGAAATCAGCGTTGAGGAATTCGTTATCTTATTAAAAAATTAATCCAACCCCCGCTACCAATTTCTGAATCTAAAAAGCCCTTGATCTCCAAATAATTTCGGGGGCTTTTTCATTTTTGCTAACAAATTGCTAATAGATGTTTGGCAGCTCAAACGAAGTCCAACTTGATTTCCACAGAACGCGTGCCCTCACGATCTTTTTCGTGGTGATGAAATGGAAAGTTGACAAACACTTGCTTTATTTAATACTTATAGATTAATCCTTGTGAATAATGACATGCCGGATCTACGCCTCGGCAATAAAGTGGGGCGTAGTCATTTATATATTTAATAAATCATCCGAAAGGTAATTGTTGATAAACAGCCCTCGTGATAAATTGAACTTAGTAAAGCAAGGTGGCTTTGAACCGTTACCCGTAATGTGGTCACTTAAGTGACGGGGAGCCAATAGTGAAACCGACCGGAAAACGGTCGGTTTTTTGTTTTTTCCGGGAAAAATTATTACAGGGGGGCAAAAAAAATGTCCAAGTGTCCGTATTCTGAAACTATTCGAGACGAAAGCAGTGGTGTCGTAGTGTCAAATGACCAATATAAACTCTGGCTGGAAGGCTACGAAGCCCATATGAATGAAAACGCCGACCGGCTAAAAAATCTCGCTTTGTTAATACGAGAACTTGAAAATGAGATCACCAGCGTCAAGCCGGGCGAGAAATTATCGGCAACGAAAGGCTAATAATACTTGTTAAGGTAAACTGCGATGGAAAACTATCAGAATCCCGACTGGTGGGATGAGTGGTTAAAGAAAAACTATAAGAAACAGATGAAGTTGTTATACAAAAGAAGGGGCAATCCCCACATTTTAGTTGCAGTATGGAACTTCATAATACGCTAACCTAATTTCTGAAAACTGCTCTGCCAATTACCTGAATCTAAAAAGCCCTCGAATATCGAGGGCTTTTCCTTTGCTGGGGATGAATGATCTTCAATTACCCTCACATCAGCGGGGGGAGGTTGATCTTGCTCAGCATATTTTTCAGGTTTACATCCAGGCTTTTGACCGCGTCGTTGTAGCCGTCAAGATAAGCGTAGGTCATATCCAGCGTTTCCTGGATGGTGTACCGCTGCGCGGGGTCGTCGGTGACCGTATAGCCGTGTTCCACCATTTGCGTCATGTAGTTGAGCGCCAGGTCGCGCTGCTCTGGCTGCTTATCCATTCCCATCTCTTTATCGATCACCCGGGTGATCAGTTCCCTCGTCATCGGTTGGTTCATGTCCAGTTTGGCTCGTCTCGGCATTTTCGTCTCCATTTTCTCCGCCTTGATTGCTAGTGTGGTGTTTCTAACGCTTCGTTATAATACACTATTCCAATATGGACGAAAGCCGGTATCCGTTAATAACAGAGTGCGGCTGGATCCTGTTTCCATCGGGATGGAATAAAACCGGGAGCTAATGCTATTTATAAAGCACCACACTAGGATAGCACAAACAGCCTGACTTTGACGAACCCATCCTGCCGATAGTATCATTACATGCAATTATGGTTACTGATATTACTTCAACCCGTCCGCTTAAAAATGCCTTTGCGCTCTGTGCGTTCGCTTATCTTTTAGCCTTGTTGGTTGCCGCCGGCACAGGCTACTTTTTTCGCGGGCTGCATCCGCTGCTGACGCTTTTTCCGGCAGACATTGCCGGTACAGTTGTGATCTACCTGTTTGGCCGCGCCTTTCACAACTCCAGCTTTTACGATCCCTACTGGAGTATTGCGCCGCTGTTTATTGCTGTATTCTGGTTTTTGCGTGGGTCATCTGCCGGCGGGATGACCGTGCCGCAGATCGTTGTTTTATTGCTTGTCTTCGCCTGGGGTTTGCGGCTGACCTGGCACTGGGCGCGCCAATGGCAGGGACTGCAACACGAAGACTGGCGCTATCAGGACTTGCGCAGGAAATTTCCGGAGTGGTTTTGGCTCGTCGACCTGGCGGGTATTGAAATCATGCCGACGGCGCTTGTCTTTCTGGGCTGTTTGTCCTTGTATCCAGCATTGGCTGTCGGGAGAAATACATTGGGAATATTGGATATTTTGGCTTTAATAATTACCGGCGGCGCGATATTGATTGAAACCGCCGCCGACGAACAATTATGGCGTTTTGTGCGCAGCAAACCTAAAAACGGCGAGATTCTGACGAAGGGGCTGTGGGCTTGTTCGCGGCACCCGAACTATTTCGGCGAAGTGCTGTTCTGGTGGGGATTGTACATCTTCGCTCTGGCAGCAGATGAGCGTTACTGGTGGATGGTTATCGGCCCGGCCGCCGTCACGATACTTTTTATCTTTGTCAGCATCCCGATGATGGAAAAGCGGAGCCTGGAACGCAGGCCCGGTTATGCCGGAATCAGGAAGAAAATCCCGGTGTTCTTGCCATGGTTCCCGAAGCGATAATTATTTCCAGTTTTGCTACTCCGTTTATTACGGATTCCTCCCTGTGCAATTAAATGGCTTCCCCCTTTCGAAAAAGGGGGATACAAGGGGGGGGCCTTAAAAATAAGCAGTCCCTCTTTAATTTCCAATTTTGCAGGAGAAAGCTATAATATTTTTCGCATGAAAATAAAGTCAGGGAAAGTATCATCCCCTCTCCCGTTTCCGTTATAATCATCTTTAGCAACATGACAAGGGGGGTATTCTGATGACTGAAGTAACGCGCGTTTTTAAAGTAGACGGCAAGCCGTTTTTCCCGATCGGCGGGCAGGCCAATAATTCCAGCGGTTTCAACGACCAAGAGTCTGAAACCGCTTTTAGAGCGACGAAATTACTCGGCGGGAATACACTGGAAATTCCGGTCTATTGGTCGCAGATCGAACCCGCCGAAGGTCGGTTCGACTTTACCAGCGTCGATGCTTTACTGGCCAGCGCGCGCTATTACGACGTGAAACTGATCCTGCTCTGGTTTGCCACTTGGAAGAACGGCAATATGGATTACACACCGGTGTGGGTGAAAACCGATCCGGCGCGGTTCAAACGATCAATCACGCCGCACGGCAAGGACTTATGGACGCTTTCCCCTCATTGCCGGGCTAACCTTGAAGCCGATAAAAAGGCGTTCGCCGCTTTTTGTCAGCACTTAAAGGTAAAAGACAGTATTGAGCAAACAGTGATCGGTATCCAGATCGAAAATGAGCCGGGGATGGTCGGCGCCGACCGTGATTACGGCCCTGAAGCCCAGGCTGTTTTTGACAGCCCCATACCCGCTAAAATCGTCTCCGCAATGAAGAAATACGGCAAAGGGCCGATCTACGAGCAGTGGCAAAAAGCGGGTGGTAAACAATCCGGCACCTGGCCCGAATTGTTCGGTTGGCCAGCCGGTGAATTCATGTGCGCCTGGGCGATCGCGACCTATATTGATAACGTGGCTGCCGCCGGCAAAGCCGTTTACAATATTCCGATGTTTGCGAATGCCGCCAAGATGGAAATCCACAAGGTGGTGAAACGCTGGATGGTAGCCGGAGAAACCTATTTTTCCGGCGGCGCCGTCAGTAANNATCAAATCCACCAATGCCAAAAGCTATGAATCGATGTGTGCGGTTAATGCCCGCCCGGATAATCCGCTGTTCCTGCCGGAAACACCCTCCGCGGTCAGTCTGTTTACGGCGATTGCGAATTACAACCTGATCGGGGATTTCTTCTTCGGCATCGAGGATATTATCGCCGAAGACGGTACTGTGCGGACGGAAGTGCAGAATGAGGTGGACACCCTGCGCTGTGTAATTGCAGCCATCCCGTTGATTCTCAAATATCAGGGCACCGGCCGTATTTATGCTGTCACCGAAGAAGAAGATATCGAGGCGCAGCTATTCGATATGGACGGCTGGCTGGCATCGGCGGTCTTCGTCGAAGGCGCAATTCCGAATACTCCCACCGACTGGCGCCACAAGAACATGAAACCGCCCGAAAAAAAGAACGGCATGAACCGGGCACGCGGTCTGGTATTTCAAGCTGAGAAAAATGAGTTTTATCTGGTCGGTATTGGCTGGAAGCTGTTTTTCCGTCCCAAACTGCCGCCGGAAAAGATGCTGGATGCCACTTATGTTTCTGATTACTGGCAGACAAAATTGATCCACCAGATCAGTGTGGACGAAGGGCATTTTGATACCAATGGAGAATATATCGTTGACCGGCAGCGCAGCGGCGATGCGATTTGCGGCGGCGCGTGGGTAGCCCCTGATGTCGGTATCGTGCGCGTCATTCTCTGCGACTGAAAGTAATCGGTATCTTCCCGTTGCCGGTTGTTTTTAACTGATAAGTCACGAATGTATCGATAGTGGGACAGGCCTCTGTGCCTGTAGTGTTTTGACCTGCCATTGCCTCTTGCTGGAGACACAGCCCTTATCGAAGAACACCCTCATGCATTTGCTTCGTAGGCTCCGCAATGTACCTTGTCCTGACCTTCTCCCCTCAAGGGCGAAGTAACTAAAACTGCCCCTTGCATCCGGGGTAGCTGACCAAAAATACTATTGCTTTGTATAAATGTAGTTGATAATTAATCATATCATGGACATAACAGGTTCTTAATGATTAAATACTTCAGCGCACTAAAGTACCATCTGGACATTCAAGGACACCATGTTAAGATTATTGTATGGGTGAATGGATGACCGTCACAGAAGCAGCCCGGCACTTCGGGAAAAGCGAATCGTTTATTCGCAACCATATCAGAAAGGGCGATTTCAATTGTTATATATATGGGTATCCTATACAC
Source organism: Dehalococcoidia bacterium (assembly GCA_003153075.1). The sequence continues at coordinate 10,831 of PMBW01000115.1, forward strand.
CTGACGTCATCTGAAGCGGATGTGTTTCTTTTACCTTTTAAATTAGATTAGATCATTTCCGTGCGCCGTTAATCGTCAGTACACAACTGACATAATCCACAAAAAGAAGACACGAAAAAATGAATAATAATATATTGATCACTTTAAAATCTACGCGTAAACGGCAGAAAGGCTTCACTCTGATTGAAATGCTGATCGTCATTCTGATTATGGGTGCGCTGGCCGCGGCAATCCTTCCTAATCTCTCGCGGTTTACCAGTAAAGGCGTTGTTGAAGTCGCCAATAATGAACTGATGACTATTAAACATACCGTAGCAGCCTACCAGTCCGAGCACGGCGGGGCGTTTCCCTGCAGCACACAACCCAGCGCGGGAAATCCGCAAAACGTGCTGACTGCTGCCGGCACCGGCATTGCTCCTTATCTGAGCGCGGCGAATGTGGCGGGAACTTATGCCGTAGACATTGACGGCAACGTGACGGGGATTGCTTATTCCGGTTTAGCATGGGATGATACTAATTTGTGCTGGAAAAAAGCATAGTTCGCTCCAATGCGGCCGGAATGTTATTTGTTCACAAGTATCATTTCAAAGCAGTTTGATTCGCTTAAGCTGTTTTTTAATGACTGGAAATGAATTATTTGTTGGAATAATCTTCCCAATCATGGGATAATTCAATTTAACGCGGCCAATCGGCGAAATTAGTCTATTCGAGTTTACAAATTTCGAATTATGGTGTCTCTCCGTTTCGTTGGAACTGCGGGAGATATTTGCCTTGTATATATGAAAAGGAAGATTAAAAAATTCAGGTTCGGTCTTAAACAGATTATTGGAGAGGTTACGACCGGGCTTCTGACCACGCTGGTACTGACATTCCTGGCGAATCAGGGTTGGCTGCCGGATAATGTCATGCTGATCATCAATATAGTCCTGATCGTCGGTAATATCCTGCTGATCAGAAAGATGTGGTCATGGGGAGTGTTTTACACTGTCGGCTGGCTGATCGGGTCGTTTATTTTCTTTAAAATCGGGCTATTCAATACCTGGCAAATAATTCTCTATCTCGCCCTGCCGATTGTCGCATTGATCGTACGTGTTGCTACATCACTAAAACGCAGCATCGCCGGTTAAAACGGACGATGCTGATTACGGGTAAATGACATTTCCTGTAGCATTCGCCCGGTATTTATTGACTGTCGGATGGCTGTTGTACCGAAGCCACCGGCTGATTTGCCAGTGCTTCAGTAATTTTACCGAGCAGGTCCTGCGGGGAAAATGGTTTAGTGACATAGCCGTTCGCGCCCATTTGCTGGCTGAGTTTGATATTGAGTTCAAAGCCGATAGCGGTAACCATTATCACCGGAATTGCCTTGGTGGCGGGGTCTTTTTTAATAACATGACAGGCAGTCAGCCCGTCCATCTTCGGCATCATGATGTCCATCAGTATCACATCCGGTTTTTGGGCAATGGCCATGTCGATCGCCTGCCGTCCGTCTTCCGCTTCAATTACATCAAAGACTTTGCTTAAAATTGTGTGCGATAACCGTCTGACATTCGGTTCATCATCAACAATAAGTACTTTCTTTCTTATATCAGTTGATTCCATTTTAAATTCATTCTCCTTGCTTTATTAGCTTACGGGCAGGCGTTTATTTTATCACAGCAGTTTTAGTTTCTTCAGATTTCGTTACTTCAAACGGGGTACGGGAAATTTCTGAATTCAGAAAAGCGCTGGCAACAGCCGGGTCGAATTGAGAGCCGATACAGCGTTGGATTTCCTGCCGGGCTTCCTCGGTGGAAATCGCGGGACGATAAGGACGGTCGGAGGTCATCGCATCAAAAGCGTCGGCCACAGCCAGAATCCGTGCCCCCATCGGTATCTGTTCGCCCAGTGTTACCTGGTGTAATCCGCTGCCGTCATAATGGTCATGATGATGCTCGACGATCGCTACTACTTTTTCGTTTACCACCGGTTTTACAATGCCGGCGCCAACCTGTGCATGAATCATTATATGTTCATATTCCGCCGGAGTCAATTTCCCGGGTTTATTTTGAATAAACTGGTCCACGGCAATTTTCCCGACGTCGTGCAGCAGACTGCCCCAGCGCAGGTTGTCCAGTTCATCCTCCGATAAATTCAAGTCCTTGCCGATGGCTAATGCAATATCGGTAACCCGCCGTGAATGCCCCGCGGTGTACTTGTCCTTCGCTTCCAGCGCAAATACCAGCGCCTCGATCGAACCGAGAAAAAGCGATCTTATCTCTATTGTCTGCTGTTCCACCTTTTGCTGCAAATTTTCCTGGTATTCCTTTATTTTTATTTCCAGCATTCTTTTTTCCAGCGTTCTTTCGACATTCATGATCACTTCGTCCAGATTGAATGGTTTGGTAATGTAATCATCAGCTCCCAGCCTCATGCACTGAATCGCCAGGTTGGCTTCTGCAACCGCGGTAGCCATGATCACCGCGGTCCCCGGGTATTGCCGCTTTAAATCAGGCAGTAAATCCATGCCGGATTTTCCCGGCATTTTCATATCCAGCATAATCAGGTCAGCGGGATAAGTCTTAAGTTTTTCCAACGCTTCATCCGAACCGCCGGCATCTTCACAATGGAATCCCTGCCTCGTCAGCTTCTGACGCAGGAGACGTCTGATCGTTGCTTCATCGTCGACTATTAGTATCCGTTTTTCAAGGTCTGTCATTTTAGTATCCTTTTATAGGCCGTTAATATTGCTGTTTCCTTCGTATACGGGAATAAATGGGTGCGCACATAAAATCCCTTACGATTTCTCTCAGGTTTTCCGGGGAAAACGGTTTTGGCAATAAGGGCCTTCCTGTTTGATCCAGGAAGGATTTTATTTCGACATTTAATAAATTTCCCGTTGTGAAGATAAAACGGGCAGCTGCCTCAGGGTTTTCTTCTTCCAGGTGCTGGTACATTTCGATACCGTTCATGTAGGGTGTCATGATGTCACTAATACAGAGGTCATATGATTTTTTCCGCAACATCGCCAGCCCGACTTCTCCATTTATTGCGACATCTACCTGAAACCCTTCTCCGGAGAGCGTTCTTACACACAGTTTGGCGATTCCCGGTTCGTCTTCTACGACCAGGACACTTTTGCCTTTAGCCCATTCTTGTTCCAAAGTACACCTTCCTGATTAAATTACCGGTTTAGAGGTAATTCGATAATAAAAGTTGCTCCCTGCCCCTTTTCACTTTTCACATAGATCTTGCCCCCGTGTTCCGTAATTATTCCGTGACAGATACTTAACCCGAGTCCCGTGCCCTTACCTACTTCCTTTGTAGTAAAGAAAGGATCGAAAATATGCTTCAGGTTTTCCTCGGAGATGCCCGGTCCGTCATCGGCGAAAGTAATTTTAACGATATTTTCAATTTTCTCGGTAGTGATGGTCAGTTTACCTTTGCGGTGCGCTTCCAGCATCGCAAATTCCGCATTTACGATAATATTGAGAAACACCTGCTGCATCTGAAAATGGTCGATCATGATGCTCGGCAGGCTTGAGGACATATGGTTGATTATTTCGATGTTGTTTACTCTCTGTTCGTAGGCCCGTAACCTGAGCACATCCTCGATAATGCTGTTGATCTGGCATTGTTGTTTGACAGGCGCGTGTTTCCGGGCGAATGTCAGCAGATTTTTTACAATCGACGCGGCGCGCTGGGCTTCGCTGTAGACTGTGCCTAAATCTTCCTTGATGTTGGCAGGCACATCGCCTTCCATCAGCAGCTGTGAGAAACCGATAACACTGGTTAAAGGATTATTAAGCTCGTGCGCGATGCCGGAAGACAATTCGCCGATTGACGCCAGTCGGTCGGTCATGATCAGCTGTTCCTCGATCCGCTTTTGCTGCGTTATGTCTCTGGTCACGATAACCGAGCCCGTTACTTCTCCCTTTTCATTGAATATTGGTGAAGAGGACTCATGGAAAGTAGCCTCGAGGAAAGGATTGTAAATTTCTACCGAGGCAGGCTTACCGGTTCTTAACGTCACCATGTGCGGGCAGTTTAGCGGCGGCTCTTTTGTGCCGTGCATTAGCTCATGGCAGGATTTCCCGATCAACTCTTTAGGCGTCGTTTTCAGCATGTCCGCCACCGCTTTATTCACTCTGATAATCCGGTTGTTATTATCATGGATGGAAATCAGGTCGGTAATGGAATCAAAAGTTGTTCTCCATTCTTGCGCCGCAAATGCCAGTTTTTCCTCCACCTGCTTCCTTTCTGTAATATCCATAAAGTTGCCGACCGCCGCCCGTTTCCCTTCATAGATAATAGAAGTCATTCTCTCCAGGCCCCACCTAGTTTCCCCGCTCTTGGTCATTAACCTGAATTCATAAGGCTGAATCCGCTCACCTTTCAGCATCTGGATGGCGCTCAATCTGACTACCAGTCTGTCTTGCGGGTGGATCAGCTGCACCGGTTTTATCGCTTTCAATTCATCTGCGGAATACCCCGATATTTTCTGGAATGTAGGATTTGTAAAAACGAACTCTCGGTCTTGAATGATATATACGCCTACAGGAGAACCATCCGCGATTGTTTGATACATCTCACGCGCTTGTTTGCTTTCGGTGGTATCGATGGTAATACCCATCACTGCCGGTTTACCCTGATAAGTGATAAAGGCTACTTTTTCCAGCGTCCATCTGGTATTGCCGTTTTTTGTAAAAATCCGGTATTCGTAAGGTTCGATCCGTCTCCCATCCAGCATTTGTTCCCTGTATTCCGAAGCGCTTTGTTTGTCTTCGGGGTGTATCAAACCGGTTGGAGATAATTCGCGCAGCTCCCGTTCGGAATAGCCTGACTTATCCTGGAACGTATGATTTGTGAAGATGAGCTTGCCTTCCTGCGTGATGTATACGCCAACCGGGGCAGAATCAACCAGTGTCTGGTACAGTTGCTGCGCCTGTTTACGCTCCGTGACATCGCGGATGATTATCATTCGGGCTGGCCGGTCTTTGTAGATAATGCGTTGTATTTCTGTTTCTACCGCTATCTTCCGTCCGTCCCTGGCAAGGATAGCTAATTCATAATTACCTGATAGTACTTCGCCGTTTTTTCTACGTTGGTAATCTGCATCAAGGTATTTCTTGTATTCCGGGGCAAACAAATCAGGAAAAATTTTACCGATGATCTCATTTTGCGGATAACCGGACATCTCGCAGATCCGGCGGTTCGCGAATTCTATCACTCTATCGTCAAGAATAATTATCCCGTCGGTGCTTTGTTCGATCAGCGTAGAATACTTCTCTTCAGAGGCTTTTAGTGCTTCTTCAGCGCGTTTCCGCGCCGTAATATCACGGACAAAGCCGATAACAACTTTATTATCTTTCTGTACGATCGGTGCGGTGTTTATTTCCACCCAGGTACGGCTATTGTCTTTTTTAATTAATTCAAATTCGTCCGGCCCGGTGTTTCTGCCGGCGGCGTTCAGTTCCAGTAAGCTGCCAGCTTTAGAGTAATACCTCGGCTCTAGAATATTTAGTGCGAAAAAACTCTTGCCGAGCAGGTCTTCTTTTTTATACCCCAGCAGCTCCTCAGCTTTTTTGTTACCGTAGATGAACACTCCCTTCAAATCGGTCAGAAAGACGCCGTCAGGCGCGTTTTCCAGATAGGTTTTTAGATTTTCTTCACTTTCCTTGAGCTGCTTTTCCGCCAGTTTTCGTTTCGTCACATCGCTGACAATGACCATCGTTGCCGGTCTGTTTTTATATACGAAAAGATGCGCTTTTGTTTCTACCGCGATCTTTCGTCCGTCTTTGGCGCGGATTTCAATTTCCAGGTTATTAGATACTTCCCCGTTAGGTAGTTCATGATTGGAGTCTTCCAGCATCGTCGTATATTCTGGGGCGATTAATTCAATGAATTGCTTGCCGAGTATTTCTTCCTGGGAAAAGCCGGACATCTCACACATCCTCTGGTTGGTATATTCTATGTTGTGGCCGTTTAGCAGAATGATCCCATCCGTACTTTGTTCAACCAGCGCCGAATATTTTTCCTCGGATGCTTTTAAAGCTTCTTCCGCCTGTTTAAGCTCTGTAATATCGTAGTATAGAGCCTGGTATTGATATTTGCCGTCCCATAGCACTTCCTTGCGTAAAGCCTGTAGATGCCGCACGGCGCCGTCTTTACGGATGATATCGATTTCTATTTTTCCCGGTACCGGTTGCCCGCCAATTAATTGAGTGCGGCGCTGAACAAAGTCCGCGTATGATTCAGGGGTGTAATGGTCTTGCGGGGGACTGGTCCTCAATTCAGCAATATTCATATACCCGAAAATATTCAGTAATGCTTGATTGACATAAAGAGTATTGTCTTTGATGTCCGTGATCCGGATGCCGATGGAAGAACCGTCCATTGAATTTCGGAAATTCTGCTCGGACGCTTTCAACGCCTGTTCGGCCCGTTTACGGTCTGTGATATCCTGCACCGTGCCGAAAAGTTTGATAACGTTTCCCTTCTCGTCTTTAACCGGGTGCACGTAAGCGCTCAGAGACAGTATTTTCCCGGTGGGCAGAATTGCTGTCAGATCGTAGTTATAATCGCGTCCGGTCTCGACCGCCAGGCGGATGTGTTTTTCCAGTTTTTTGTATTCTTCCGGTGAATAGTATTTCGCTTCTTCCTCCTGGGTTAGCGGCCCCAGAGATTTATCCCGGTCGTATAATTTAAAAGCTTCATCAGACCATTCCAGTTTCCGGGTGACGATGTCATATTCCCAGTTTCCTATTTTCCCCAGCGCCTGAGCCTGTTTCAGGTTTCGTTCGCTTTTGATTAAAGCCATTTCTATTTTACGTTTTTCTGTGATATCCAGATAGGTCGCCAAATAGGCGCGCTGATTCAGGAATTCAATTGGAGCCACAGACTGCATTACGTAGCGGATTTCTCCATGTCTGTCAAACACACGGAATTCATAAGGCTCTGTTCGTTGGCCTTTAAGCATCTCAATTGTGCGCCTGCGCAGCAGCGCTATGTCGCCGGGATACACTCCCTGCATAACGTCCATGGATAACAATTCTTGCTCCGAATACTCCGTATCGCGACAGAAATGTTTATTAACCAGAATAAATCTGCCGTTCAGCACCACGTACATGCCGATAGGCGCGTGCAGGGAGATATTTTCCAGCATGCTGTTATATTGTTTTTGCTGCGTCAGATCGCGGAAAGAGGCAAGCCTGATTTCTTTGCCTTTGTAGACAATGTTACTCGTCCGGATTTCAACCGGGAAAGTGCTGCCGTCTTTTTTCTTGAAAACAGCTTCGTAAGGTTCATCATCGTGCGCAACCATGTTTTTCACGACAATAGGGACAGACCGGGCATCGATAAAATCAGTTAGTTGCTTGTCAATCATCTCAGCGGGCTGGTAACCCAGGATACGGGCTCCGTTTTTGTTGATATCGGTAATTACAATACCGTCACAGAGCGCGAATCCCTCCGAGGATGCTTCTATCATATTACGCAGCAGTTCCTCATTTTGCCGTAACGTGTCATCGAACGTCCTGCGCCGGATGATCGTGGTCAATTGCCCTGCAATAGCTTCAATCCGCTCTATGTCCGATTCGGCAAACGGGTCGTGTCTGGCGATATCCAGCAGCCCAATCGGGTCATGGTCGGACTTTAACGGGACGCTGATTACTGAATTAACGCCCACGGCTTTGATGATCGGGGAAAGTAGTTTTAATACTGTCGCTTTATCGGTACATTCGCTGGCCATTTTCAGCATAACTTCCGGGTCATTCGTCAGAAATGCCTTTCCTTTCTCCAGGATCCGGGTATAGTTTCCGCCGGGTTCGAGCTTGATTTTTACTTCAGAAATCTTCGAACCGATTAACCGCTCGATGCCGTGTGTCATTTTCGGCGGCAGTGTCAAGCTCTGCATCACCAGGTATTGTTTATCCTTGCTGAGCATATATACTATTTCGACATTGCTGCCAAATAGCTTCTGCATTTCCCTGGATACTAATTGAAATATTTCTTCAAAAGGCCTGCCTTGATTAGCGGCTTCATTGATGCGATTAATCAAATTTAAATCGGCTGATTTCTGGCGTATTTCATTCTCTACGAACTTACGCCCGGTCACATCACGTAAAATCCCCAGATCGCCGATGATCTTACCGTCTTTTTTCAGCGGCTGAGCGCTCACTTCAAATGTCAGCTGCGCACCATCTTTTCTGGTAATTTCGATTTCATAAGGCGGGACATCAAAACCGGCCATGCGTTTCAGCATGTTTCCCGCTACTACCGCCATGCTTTTTTTAGTTAATATCCGGGACAGCACCTTGATGTGTTTCCCGATAATTTCCTCTTTAGTGTAGCCGCTGATTTCCTCCGAACGTCCGTTGACATCAACGATCCTGCCTTTCTTATCAAGCAGCAGCATCAGGTCATTTGCAGATTCGAAAACCGCTTTGTACCTTTCCTCATCCACCAATTCGCGCAGCTCTTTGTCCGCCGGATGTTCAGACGCAGATTCGGGCTCTTGGATACCAGGCGGTTCCAATTCACGGTATTTGCCGGGCGCTTTTTCCTTCGGCAAATCAGTCCTGGCCATTGCCCCCTCCATCAAAAGAGTCATTAACCTCTATTTTCCTGGCCTGGGCGCGGATTTTTTCCATGTCCTCTTCTGTAAATATTCTCCAGCCTCTGCGGTCTTTACGGTATTTGTCCAGGATACCTTCCTTAAGCCATCGGAAAAGGGTAGCCCGGCTGATTCCGGCCTTTTTACACGCCTCCGAGGTCTTGTAATACTTTTGCCCGTTGATTTCGATTGTCACGCCTGGAATCTCCCTTTGTTACGTACAGAATGAGACACAATGAGACATAATGATACTACCACTAAAAGTCATATATGCATATAGCCCGAAAGGACTATGCCGAAATAGTACTATAGTTCCACTTAGATATGGGTTTATAAGGGTGTGTTTATATGCGTGAAAAATAAAAAACAAGGCTTCCGTCTGCGGAACAAATGGGACGATAGTACTGGTCTGGTGGGGGTTTATCTGTTACTAAAGTAGACTATGATCAATCCAATCAGGCAAAACGCTACGATCGGTGGCAAAGTCGGCACTGGTTTCCCTTTTAAAAAGGGGCGCTGGATTGCAAATGCGCTGATCAATCCGGCTAATGAAAAGGTTACCCCCATAACGCTGGACCGAATGCAAACATTTTCTTCATGTTTTAGTATTCTTTAGTATATTATAGTTGGTGGTAAAAACCGGGTGCATATAACAAATGATTATATATAGGTTACTTGTCAATCCGTATTAAACAAGGCCGGAGTCACGAGGGGCGCAAACTCCGACCGGTTAGTAATCCCAACAGCAGCAATCGAACAGTAAGGATAAAGAAAAATGAAAATTATCGGTGTAATCGGTCAAAACGGCTCCGGCAAAGATGAGGTATTAAAATACCTGCGGGCTAAATATAACGTTCCTTTTCTCTCGACCGGAGACATGGTCAGGGAAATTGCCGCCAAAGAAGGAAAAGCGCCCACCCGCGAAAACCTGGGGGAGATTTCAGAGCGTTATTTCCGGGAGTTTGGCCGTGGTTGTTTTGTGAAGCTGGCGGCGCAGAAAATCAGTCAGAACAAATGGACCATCGGCGGCATTACCGGCATCCGTTCGAGAGAAGATGTGGAAGCGCTAAAAAGCAGTTACGATCGGGATTTCATCCTGATCAACATCTATGTCAGTGATCCGCTGGTGCGTTTCCGTAGGATGGTGCAGCGCGCCGAAGGCCGCGACCCGCAAACCTATGAGCAATTCTTACGGCAGGACGCGGCGGAAGAGGAATTATTCCATATTCTGTCAGCCGCCGCCCGTGCTGATTACTCCATTGCCAATGACGGTACGCTGGACGACCTGCATCAGGCGGTTGACCGGTTAGTTAACGCGCAAGGCTTACTGGCCGTTTAAAATTATTGGAAAATGTAACAAAACTATATCATTTTAGCGCAATAAGGAAATTAGGTATTTACTTGAAAAATTTAACATTATATAATGCTCGTAACGGATAAACCACCGAAAAATTCAATAGGAGGCAAAGATGAAAGGCGATCCGAAGGTTATTGAGGTTTTAAATTCAAATTTGGCAGATGAACTGACAGCGGTCAGTCAGTACATGGTTCATGCAAATATTTGCGCAAATTGGGGCTACGGCAAACTTGATAAGGTGATTGAGAAGCGTGCCATCGACGAGATGAAACACGCGGAAAAACTTATCGGGCGGATTATCTTCCTGGATGGTATTCCTATCGTCAGCAACCTGAATAAAATGTTTATCGGCAACGAAGTACCGAAGATGTTTGCTGCTGACCATACGTTCGAAGCAGACGCCATCAAATCCTACAATACCGCCATTAAAGTCTGCGGTGAAGCGAAAGATTTTGCTACCCGCGAACTGCTTGAGAGTATTCTCAAGGATGAGGATGCCCACATTGACGGTATTGAAGAAGTACAGGACCAGATCAAACAGATGGGTATCCAGGTTTTCCTGTCCACCCAGATGGGCTAATTTCCTTTTTGATGGAACTGCCTGTTCCGGCATGCGAACATAAATTTAGTTCACAGAATTTTATTGTAAACATTAAAAGGAGCCCGCTAATGAAAGCGGGCCCCTTGTTGTTTATTGTAAACAAGCAATACCTTCGTAGAGCTTCATCATTACACATTAAAACCCCTGCTCAACCTAAGGGAGTTCAAGGGGGGCGTTGAGCCTCCTCTATGAAAAGTAAAATTCTCTTCCCTAGGGAAGAGTCAGAGATGGGGCGTCGTGTCACTATACCTGAATGAGATAATTGTTATTACTTTGCTTATTAACAAAATAAACAATAAGTAAAGTGTATCCCCGATTTAATGCGAACCGGAATACCAGTTTGCGTATATTAAGACCATCAACTCTTTCATCTTCATACCGTTTAAAAATAGTATCCATCCCTGGCCGTTTTTGTTTGGATTTTGATTATTGAGTCTTGCATATTTATCCTATGCTATACTATTTTCGTAGGAATTATCTGGACAGGGACATGAATCCAAGACAAACCGACCTCGAAAAACAGATCACAAAGGCCGTTGCCATTCTGAAAAATGGTGGTGTCGTGGCCTATCCCACTGATACGGTCTACGGTCTAGGCGCTTGTATGACGGATATCAAAGCCGTGGACAGGATCTTCCAGGTCAAAGGCCGCCCCAAAGGCATTGCCCTGCCTGTATTATTGGCAGAAAAGAAGCAGATTGCGGAAATAGTGACAGAGGTGTCACCGGCTGCCCGTCGTCTGGCGGACGAATTTTTCCCCGGCGCATTGACAATTATTTTGCCTAAATCAGCCTTGGTGCCTGATATCATCACCGGCGGCGGCAAAACCGTTGCTTTCCGCATCCCCAACCACCCGGTGCCCCTGGCGCTGGTCAAAGGTTTAGGCAAGCCGATCGTCGGCACCAGCGCTAATCTTAGCGGTCAACCGAGTGCGCTCACCGCCCCTGAAGTGCACGCCCAGATCGGTAATGCCGTAGACATGGTGATCGATGGCGGCAGGTGTCCCGGCGGCATCGAGTCTACTGTCATCGATCTTTCCGGCGAAAAGCCTGTCATCCGGCGGCTGGGCGCTATTTCCATCGAAAAATTGAGAAAAATACTACCCGATATTGTAATACCTAAGGAGAGTAAAACATGAAAATTGCAATCGGCAGCGACCATCGTGGACTGGAATTAAAAGCGCGCGTCATAAAATTGGTACAGGAACTGGGCAGCGAAACCAGGGATTTCGGCGCTTATACCGATGCCCGTGTGGATTACCCGAACATCGCGGAAGCCGTCGGCAAGGCGGTCGCAGCCGGTCAATACGATAAAGGTATCTTGATCTGCGGCACCGGCATCGGCATGTGCATCGCCGCCAACAAGGTTAAGGGTATCCGCGCCGCTCTGGCCCTGACTGAATTAATGGCCTGCCGCGCCCGCCAGCATAATGATGCCAACATCCTCTGTCTGGGCGCGGAAAACGACGACTCCCAGTTATCCCGGATGATCAAAGCCTTCCTGACCTGTCAGTTCGAAGGCGGACGTCATCAGACCCGGGTGGATGAGATGACTAAAATGGAGAGTGAGCGCTAGAATCACATGGAACAACTCGAACTATTGAATTTAATATTCGACAGCTGGAATCAGGAAGTTGTTTTTGTCGATACTGACCATATCATTCGCTATATAAATGCCCCGGCCGTACAAAAATATGCCAAATGGGGCGATATCCTGGGCAAAAGTATCTTTGACTGCCACAATCCCGATTCCTGCCGGATGATCCGCGATATGTTCATCCGATTTCAAAACGGCGCAGACGATATTCTCTTTGCGGACAATGAAAAGCACCGTGTCTACATGCGCGCCGTGCGGGACAAGCGGGGCAAACTCATCGGCTACTATGAAAGGTTCGAACCGCCGGTGGTGAAAGCAAGTAAAAAGGAACCCGATTTTCACAGCTAACAAAATAATCCTGCCTTATTGCACCATTCTCCCTCCTTTTTCGTTTGGATCCCGTTTTTCAACGGGATGGACATTGAACAGAGAGGTGATTTATGAACCTCCCCAAATTCACTAAACTCCCCGGGGCGATTGCCATCGACCTTGACGGCACTCTGCTAAATAGCCAGACCCAACTTTCAGACCGTAATCGGCTTGTTCTGGAAAAGTGCATCGAACGTGGGATTCCTGTGATTGTCGCCACTTCACGATCAGAACGTCATATGCGCCGGGTGATTGGATGTGAGCTGTCCAATGCCTGTTCCCTGGTAATGGCGAATGGATCAAACGCCAAGGGCAGAGCTCCCTTGTCCGGCTTAGTTCGAGAGACAATACCGGCAGACGTCGCAACAAATATTGTTGAACTCATACTAAAGACGGAACCTGCTGTCCGTGTTGTGATTGAGATCGACGGATTCGATTTCGGGTGCAACATGCAAGGCACGCCGGAACAACTCTGGGAACTCAATTCGGCGACACCTGATATGGTCATGTCTGCGAGCGAAGCAATTGCCAAAATCCCAACTAAAATAACGGTTAACGGATTCGGACGAGATCTTTCTGCTATCGTGAACAAGATATCTGGACAATTTGGAAGTGTTGTTTCCGTATTTCCCTCCGATAAGCGAACATTTCT
>PMBW01000283.1 GCA_003153075.1 Dehalococcoidia bacterium
ATTTGCCAGATTATTATAACACAGCGTTGAAAACTCTAAGCACCAATATCGAAATTCCGAAAGAAAGCTTCGGAAACGAAACTAACATTGATGGTTCGTCGGCACATCGTAACCAGGTTTGAGTCTGCCATAGGCGGACGAAATACTCCCCTCCGGTTGNNCAGGCCTCCGCGCCTGTGTTTGTTATTATTCTTATGCACTATCCACTATCCATCCCGGCGTACGGCTGAGGCTGCGGAAGAAATACTTGATGAATAAAATGTATCGGGATCCACGTATGCGAGGCATGGAATTGCCACAGCAACAGAAATGCCATCCTCTCTCCATCTTAGGCTGGAGGCCGCAGCCGGAAGTACTTCCGGAGGCCGTAGCCGTGGGTACTTTACGGAGCAATTCGAAATAAAGTATAGGAGCCATTCGAAGTAAACGCGGAGAGATTGAGAGAGAGTTGTCATTCCTTTTAATATCCAATCTCATCCGAAGGTATAATAATTTGTATCTCGCTATTTTGAATTTGTTTGGGATTTGGAACTTGGGATTTGGTATTTACGCATATTCATATTTGGGGTTTGTTTTAATAATGATCATTGCCGCAGGTTCGCCTAGCTTCGCTATCACCGTACACCGCTAGTAATTTCAGAAAGTATCCTTTATAATTTATTAAATACTTTTGTCATTTCGCAGATAAAATTAATACAAAAAAGGGGTTTGCATAATGAAAGAAATCAAGAATATTACGGTGCTCGGCGCTGGCGCCATGGGCGCGCAGATTGCCGCTCTCGCGGCAGAGGCAGGTTTTAAGGTTACCGTCAGAGATATCGAAACCAAATTCCTCGATAAAGGCCGCCAGTTGATGACCGATGCCTGGGACAAAAGAGTAAAAAGAGGCGAATTTACCGCCGAGAAAAAAGAAGAGCTACTGGGCCGCCTCAGTTTTATCGTTGATGTCAAAGAAGCAGTGAAAAATGCCGACCTCGTCATCGAAGCCGTGCCGGAAATCATGGACTTGAAGAAAAAAGTGGCCAAAGAAGTCTCCGAAGTCGCTCCCGATGATATGGTTTTCGCCACCAATACATCTTCCCTCAGTATCGCCGAGATCGCAAAAGCCGCCAAACACCCGGATCGGGTTGTCGGCACCCATTATTTTAATCCCCCGAGTTTTATGCCTTTACTGGAAATTGTCCACGGAAAAGTGACCAGTGAAGACGCGATCCAGGTCGCCGAAGCTGCCGCTAAAGCAATGAAACGCACCGTCATCCACGTTGTAGATGTGCCCGGTTTTGTCGCTAACCGTATCTTCTGCGTAATGAGCAATGAATCCGACTGGGCGATCGCCCACAACGAAGCCAAAACCGCGCTGGAAGTAGACTCCGCGCTTAAATTCAAACTGGGCCTGCCGATGGGCTTGCTGGAACTCGAAGATACCCTGACCAACGGCGTTATCGATGTCGAATACCACGTTATGGAATACTTCGCGGAAACGCTGGATAAGAGTTATCGCCCCGCTCCGTTGCTGGAAAGTCTTTATAAAGCAAAAAATTACGGCAAGAAGACCGGCAAGGGCTATTACGATTGGTCAGGTGGTCAGACCAACGAAATTCCGATGAACGCCGGCGCTAACTTCGATCCGATTTGCGTACTGGCCTGCGGCGTCAATGAAAGCGCCAAATTACTTGAAATAAAAGCTACCACCCGTGATGAGATCGACATTGCCGTACAACTCGGCCTGAACTTCCCCCGCGGCATCCTCAGAATGGCAGATAGCGAGGGCATCGACAACATTGTTAATGAGTTAAACCGCCTTTATGCCACTTATAAAGATGAAAGATACAAACCGTCTTCCGTCTTAACCAAAATGGTCGCTGAAGGCAAATTAGGCCGCAAGACCGGCGAAGGTTTCTATTCCTATGGCTTTGGTAAATTTGAATTTGTAAAATTAACCGCCAATAAAGAAACCAAAGTTGCCCGGCTGGTTTTAAACCGTCCTGCGCGCGCTAATTCGCTCAACCTGGACTTCGTCGCCGAAATCAGCAAAGCGCTGGATGAAGTAGAGAATGATAATAATGTGCGCTGCGTGGTGATCTCCGGCGCAGGTTCCAATTTCTGCGGCGGCGCCGATGTATCCGCCTTTGCTTCAGGCAAAGCGGACAGTGTCTTAAAATTCAGCGATTACGGTCAGTCATTGTACACTCGCATGGAAGTCTATCCGAAACCGATCATTGCCGCAATCAACGGCGCAGCGGTGGGCGGCGGGTTAGAACTGGCATTAGCCTGCGATATCCGCATCATGAGCAAGAAAGCCCAATTGCGCTTCCCTGAACTCACACTGGGCCTGATCCCGGGCTGGGGCGGCACACAGCGCGCAATCCGTCTGATCGGCGGAACCCGCGCCAAAGAAATGGTATTACTGGCTGACGCGGTCACACCGGATAAGGCGCTGGAATGGGGCCTGGTAAATTACATATCGGAGCCGGATAAATTTGAAGCTGCCGTAGAAGAGATCGCACGGAAACTGGCAAACGGCGCACCGCTGGCGCAGAAGATGGCCAAGGCCCTGCTTTATTACGGGGCTCAATCTGACCAGAGAACAGGGGCTTTTATTGAAACCGAGGCCGCTGCAAGCCTCAGTCTCACAAAAGACCTAAATGAAGGTATCACATCCCTGTTCAGCAGACGGGCGCCCAAATTTAAGGGTCAGTAGTCCAGGCAGGTTCCAATCTGATATCCGTCAAGCAACTATTGCTCAACAATGGATACCTTACCGTTGTTTTTTTGACGTGTAATCAGACTGTCATTAACATTTTGTTAACATTTAGTGTAATTAGTAAAAAATGATTTACACTAATTTATTACCGTGAATACACTAGTGAAACAGGCTCAGAACGGGGGTATGGAACTATCCTCGCTCTGAGCCCTTTTTAACCTCGGGGGAGACTATAACAACTATAATTAAATAATGTCAACGATTGTATTGACAATTAATACTTGAGAGTTTATTATATAAAGAACGCTTAATAGTCTGTAATTTTTATTACTTTTAAAGAAATGTTTACCACGCATTTTTTAGTCAAAGGAAATCAGTTTTAAGCGTTATTTTTTAAGTATTAATAATCATTGTTGCGATAGCGCGAATGATATGCCGAAGGGGTCGCGATTAATTGATGGGGTGATATTATACTAAGCAACCGTAATATTGTGCGCAGGGATAAAAGGTTATTCAGACTTAGTAAATGTATACACCAGTGGTAAAGTACCTGCTTAAGACTCGAGAGTGTACGCAAGGTGGGGTGGGTGGTAACGGGCTCCTGACAAACCGGAAAATCATTGCATGGGATACCATTTATATCTGATCAAATATTGAGAGGTTAATAATGGGTGCATATATTATTAGAAGACTCCTGTGGATTCCTGTTACTGTAATCGCTATTTCAATGATCGTCTTCCTGTTGGTCCGCTTTATCCCGGGCAACGTCGTTGACCTGATCATTGCAGAAATTCAGCCCTCTGCCGGCACTGCGGTTATCGACCGAAAAGCAATCGAGCACGAGTTGGGCCTGGACGTGCCGGTGTATGTCCAGTACGGCCGCTGGGTTAGCGGAATCGTTCTCCACGGCAGCCTGGGCACTTCATTGAACGGCCACAGGGATATCGCCGCGGAAATTATGCATCGTCTCCCGGTAACCCTGGAACTGGGTGTCTTCGGCCTGATCATCGCTGTATTAATTGCCATCCCGATCGGCGTTTTCGCCGCAATCAGGCAAGACACTATGATGGACTACATATTGCGTAGCATATCTATCTTGCTTATTTCTGTGCCCGGTTTCTGGCTGGGCACGATGATTATGATCTACCCATCCATCTGGTGGGGTTGGTCGCCGCCGATGGAGCTGATTCAGTTCGGTAAAGACCCGCTGGGTAATCTGGGGATGTTCTTATTACCGGCGTTGGTTTTAGGCACCGCCATGACCGGGTCCACGATGAGAATGACGCGGGCCATGATGCTGGAAACATTGCGTCAGGATTACACCCGCACAGCCTGGTCAAAAGGCTTGACGGAAAGAACTATCGTCCTGCGGCACGCCTTGAAGAATGCCCTGATACCGGTAGTCACGATTATCGGTATGCAATTACCATTGATCATCGGCGGTTCTGTGATCATCGAGCAAATCTTCGTTCTTCCCGGTATCGGTCGTCTCCTGCTTGAAGCCCTCAACCAGCGCGATTACCCGATCGTTTCAGGTATTAATCTGGTCTTCGCAACATTCGTTGTTATCGTCAACCTGCTGATTGACCTGACTTACGGCTGGTTAGACCCCCGAATCCACTACCAATAGATTATTGACAGAAAGAAAGCGCTCAAAAGGGAGTTTAAGGATGACTACTTACGGTGAAGCCCCCGCTCAAAAAAAGAATGTTGTAAAGAAACGCCGCGGATTTTTCGCTGATCTGTTTATCAGGCTAATCAAAGAGAAACCGCTAGGCACTTTTGGTCTGGTCGTTGTGTTTATCCTCTTATTGGTAGGGATTTTCGCTAACTTTCTCGCGCCCTTCGGGATGAACGAAATCCACCTGATCGACCGGCTGCATCCACCGAATTCAACATATATACTGGGCACCGACCAGCTGGGCCGCGATATGTTGAGCCGCCTGATTTACGGCGCGCGTGTTTCCGTGATCATCGGCCTCTGCGCCACGGCATTATCCTCCAGCATCGCCATTTTTATCGGTATGACCTCCGGCTTTCTCGGCGGTAAAGTTGATCTGTTCGTGCAGAGGTTTATCGATGTCTGGATGTCAATGCCGCCATTCCTGATATTAATGACGGTAATGTCCATCATCGGCAACGGTACCTTCCAGATCATCATGGTCATCGGTATTACCGGCGGTATCGGTCAATCCAGGGTTATCAGGAGCGCGGTAATCGGTATTAAGTCGAATATGTACGTTCAATCATCGGAAGCCATCGGCTGTTCGCCGGTGCGTATAATGATGCGCCACATCCTGCCGAATATCATGGCCCCTATCATCATCGGCTTCACCATCGGTATCGGCGGCGCCATCATGCAAGAAGCCAGTCTGAGCTTCCTTGGTTTAGGCGTCCCGCCAGGAGTTCCTTCCTGGGGCAGCATGCTCAGTAATGAAGGTAGACAGTATATGGAAGCCGCGCCGACGCTGGCGCTGTGGCCCGGCGCTGCCCTCAGTATCGTCGTTTTTGGTATCAACATGTTCGGTGACGGTCTCAGAGACCTGCTCGACCCGCGGTTAAGGGGCGGTATCGGTCGATATTCGCTGAGCGAGAAAAAACTGAAACAATTGAAAGAAAGCGTAACCAAAGACTAGTAACCTCATAAAATTATAAGCAAAAAGCCCCTCCCCCAACGGAGGGGCTTTTTTTATAGACTGATCAAAATGATAACCAAAGGCAGACAACCGGTAGCGCTTTGTAAAGCTTGAATTGCGCTATCAATTAAAAGAGCTCGCAACACCAATGTCTAAAACCTTTACAAATTTGTAACCTTTTACATGCGCTGCCTTTCGTATCTAAATAGCTTGTAAAAACACACAAAATCAACCGCACGCACACACCATTGACTAGAAGATTAACGGTATGCTATCTTCAATGTAAGGAAATGTAACCAGCGATAATCCGGCAAGTCTAATGCACCTGGTTCACAATCACCTGATACCGAAATTCAACCCGTTTCTACTACTGCAGTTTTATAACATAATTGCGTATCAAATTGGAAGACAATTTTGTCCTTTCGAGACTGAATAGTATTTATTTGGAGATACCAATCTAACAAGGGAGGAAACTACATGAGTGAAAGACAGGTCTGCATGATTGGTGGGGGCATGAGTCAATGGGGACGCCGTTCTGCGAGTTTGGTAGACGTTGTCCAGGAAGCAGCTAAAGCCTGCTTTGATGACATCCCGGGAATCAAACGGAAAGATATCGACGGCTTTTTATTTGCTTCTTCTTATTGCGGCAGGAATCCGTTCCAGGTCAATGCCGCTCCCGTAATGGCTGAGCGCATTGGAATTAAACCGATAAATATGTGCAGCCGGGTCGATACATTATGCGCCGGCGGTAGTTCGGCGATCATTCTGGCTGCGGGTCTGGTAAAGGCTGGAATGGCCGATGTCGTTGCCGTTGCCGGCGGCGAAAAACTGTACACCCCCCAGATGTGGGAAGCTTATTACAGCGAAATGGCTTCGATAGACCATGACTGGGATGCGCCACACGGAATGGGACTTCCCGGGCCGTTTTTTGCCATGACGGCAAAAGACCATATGAAACGCTATGGCACGAAAAAAGAGCATCTGGCCTTGGTCTCCGTCAAGGCACGCCGCGCTTCAGCCGTTAACCCCAAAGCTCAATTCCAGAAAGAAGTCACGCTGGAAGAAGTCATGAAAGCAAGGCCAATTGTTCCTCCTTTGACCCTCTTTGATTGCTGTCCGCTCACGGATGGCGCATCCATGACAATTTTAACCACGCCCGATAGAGCTAAAGCATTTAGCAACCGGCCGCTGGTTTATATAAGAGGTACCGCCCAGGCCTCCCGCCACAGCATGTCTGCTAACTGGCCGGGTGAGGATTTTGCTGATTGGGTTCATATGAGA
>PMBW01000135.1:0-11485 GCA_003153075.1 Dehalococcoidia bacterium
GTTGAATTCATCCCGATGACAACGTTATTGCCAATTTTGCAGGCGTTGCTGACCGCACCGTGGCCGACGATGACATTATCACCTATGGTAACGTTGGTAACAGGCGGAATGGACGGCGAGCCGGAATGGATAACACAATTATCTTCGATCACGCTGTTTTTACCGATAGTAATTTTCCCGAGGTCGCCCCGGATCACTGCGCCGGGCCAGACAGAACAATGCTCCCCCACTTCCACATCACCGATAACATAAGCTGCAGCGCTGACAAAGGCTGATTCCGCGATCTTTGGAGTCTTGCCGTTAAAACTTTTTATCATGTTTACCTCCGGTGCCAACATAATACTAGTTTAGGCCAAAGCAGGTCAAACACCGGTACAAATATTAAGTCGGCAGTACTTTTATGCCCAAAATCTGATTGATCTATTTTCCTATTTGTATCCAGTCAATAGTACTAATTCCTTGACAAATGTATCAGTCCAGAATAAACTGAGCTTAATAAATAATGCTGTGCATTGAATATATTTAAACCGGGTCACGCAGGGTATTTTATACACCCTCTTTTGCATTTGCGGAATCGAATCTCGGATGACACCTGTGCGGGATATGAATGGAGGGGTTCGTAATGGTAACAAAAAAAGACAAGACAAAACAAAAAACAATAGCTTCCCCGCAAATCAGACGGGCCGGAAAAAGTGTGTCTGTCGATCACCCGGTTACAAAGCAAAACGAAAAGACCGATGCCTACCTTGCATCTTTCCCGGAATTGAACGTCAATCCGATTTTGGAACTTGACCGGAAGGGTAAAATACTATATCAAAATCCGGCCTGCAAGCGGCTTTTCCCCGACCTTATAGAACTTGGGCCCAAACATCCCTTCCTGACAGATTGGTCAAAAACCGTTAAAAAGCTCCTGGCCGGTAATTTGCTGCGTCCGTTTATACTTGAGACAAAAGTGGGCGATCTATACTTCGAGCAGGCGTGTTTCGCAGTTGCAGAAAACCGCATACGGATCTACGCCAGAAACATCACCAGGCGTAAAATCGCCGAACAGGCGCTGCAAAGATCAGAACAAAATTTCCGCAACCTGATGGACAATTCCCCGCTTGGGATACGTATTACCGGCCAAAACGAAAATGCTTTATATACAAATAAAGCATTTCTTGATCTTTACGGCTACGCCAGCGTCGAAGAATTCAATGCGATACCTTTCCGTAAACGCTACACCCCTGCAAGCTATGCGGGATACCTTAGATGGAAAGCAAAACGGGACTGCGGTGAAAAGCTACCGGAAATCAATGAAATCAGAATATTACGCAAGGATAATACGGTCCGGGATGTGTATGCTATCAGCAAGCAGACTATGTGGAACGGTCAAATTTGCCATCAGACTATCTATATCGATAACACCGAACGCAGGCAGATGGAACAAGCTCTCCAATTATCAGAAGAAAACTTCCACAACTCTATCGACAGTTCATCAATGGGCATTGTTATTACCGATGTAAAAAACCGCGTATTTTACGCAAATCAGGCCTTTCTGGATATCTTCGGTTACAAAAACGTGGATGAAATTAGCAGTAAGCCAGCAAGCGAATTTTACACTCCTGAATTGAAAGCAGAATCGATAATACGCGCTAAAAAGTTAGCCAAAGGCGAACCCCTGCCGGACAAGATCGAAGTAGAAATTTTACAAAAAGACGGCACAATCAGGAATTTTGAGGTTTTCCACAAAGAAGTGATCTGGAACGGCAAGAAGCAGCATCAGACAATTTATAACGATATTACAGAGCGTCAAAGGTTGATGACCGAAATCAACGAACTCAACAACATTATGCAGCTGGTCACGGATATCAATCAACTTATCGTAATAATCGATGATGAAAAGACGCTGCTGCAAAAAGCGTGCGACCAGTTCGTGAAGAGACGACAGTACCCGTTGGCCTGGATCGGCTTCATCCATGAAGGTTCCTATGATATCGTCCCATTTGTCAAGGCCGGGAACAAGAGCGATTATATATCCACTATCAGAACAACCTGGGACAACTCCCGCCATGGTCAGGGACCGACCGGTATGGCAGTGAAAACAGGTAAACCCTCCGTGATGAAGGATATACTTAACAACACTCACTATAAACCATGGAAAGCAGCAGCGACCAAGATGGGCTTTAAAGCTTCGTTAGCGTTACCACTAACTCTCGGGAACAAAGTGATCGGTGTTTTTAACATATATTCCACGTCGGAGAAAGCATTCGACGAGAAAGAAATGGCGCTGCTGACCGAACTGTCCGGTGATCTATCTCTGGGCATTGAAAAAATCAGGCTTAGAGATGAACAGCACAAAATGGAACAAGCCTTGCGGGAGAAAGAAGAAAAATTAATGGAAGCGCAGGAAATAGCGCACCTGGGTTACTGGTACTGGGATGTGAAAACAGGAGATGTCAACTGGTCGGATGAAGTATACGAAATTTTCCGCCTTGACCCGCAAATATTTAAACCAAAGATAGATTCGATCCTGGCTTTATCGCCCTGGCCGGAGGACCATGAACGCGACCAGGAGTTGATCAAACGGGCGACTGATTCTCATCAACCAGGTTCCTATGAACAAAAATTCCTGCGTCCGGACAACAGCATCGGGTACTACTATTCGAATTTTCAGGGTAATTACAACACCCGCGGTAAATTGATTGCGATTATCGGAACAGTGCTGGACATTACGGAACGTAAACAGGCGGAAGAAGCGCTGCGTCAGGAAAGGGATCGGGCGCAAACCTACCTGGATATTGCAGCGGTAATGATCGTGGCTCTGGATAATGAAGGAAAAGTTATGCTAATCAACCGCCGCGGTTGCGAAATTCTGGGTTATGAAGCTGAGGAAATCATCGGAAAGCACTGGCTTTCCAATTTCATTCCAGACCGGCTGCGTATTGAAGTAGCTGAAGTCGCAGACCGTCTCAGGGCCGGAGAAATTGAACCAGTCAAACAACACGAAAATCCGGTATTAACCAGAGACGGCCGGGAGCGCATTATTGCCTGGAACAACACGGAGTTACACGACGAAAACGGAAAGATCATCGGGACGATCAGCTCCGGAGAAGATATCACCGAACGCAAACAGGCAGAACAGGCGCTAAAAGAGAGTGAAGAAAAATACAGGTTGATCGTGGAGAACAGCCGCGACGTTATTTTTGCGCTTAACTCCGACGGCGAATTCATTTACCTGTCCCCATCTATCAAAAGCGTGCTTGGATACGAGCCAACCGACCTGATCGGCCTTCGGTTTGATTCCCTTGTCCATCCCGATGACGGCGAAAGTGTCCGGGCGGGAATACAGCGTAACATCAAAGACGGTTTTCAGACAAAGGATGGCCAGCAATACCGCATCCGCAATACTAACGGCGAATGGCGCTGGCATGTCGGGCGCGGAAATACAGTGCGTGACGAGCTGGGGAATTTTCTGTATTTTATCGGGACCGCCAATGATATCACCGAACGCAAGCACGCAGATGAAGCATTAAAAGCTTCGGAACAAAACTTCCGCAATACGGTAGACAGCTCGACGATGGGGATTCGTATTGTCGACGCCGATTGGCGCACTCTTTACGTTAACCAGGTATTCCTGGATATCTTCGGTTATGCGAATCGTGACGAAGTAGGGCCAAATCCCCTGCAAGAACATTACACACCGGAAGAACATACCCGTTTTCTCCTGCGTAAAGAGAAAAGAGCAAGAGGGGAAAATGTTCCCGATAATATCGACGTTGATATCATACGGACGGACGGCAATATCCGCAATTTGCAGGTTTTGCTGAAGAAGGTATTCTGGGATGGCAAAGAACAGCGGCAATTGATCTACAATGATGTCACCGAGCGGAAACGATCGGAAAAAGCGTTAAAAGAATCCGAACTCAATTTCCGCAATTCTTTAGACAGTTCGCTGATGGGTATCCGAATTGTCGATGATGAACATAAAACGCTGTACGCAAATCAGGAATTCCTGAAAATATTCGGATACAAAAATATCGAAGAGATCAGCGATTTTCCTTTACAGGATCATTACACGCCGGCGGAGCATGAACGTTTTCTATTGCGAAAAGAGCAGAGGCTACGCGGTGAACCGATTGCGGACAACCTGCAAGTGGAAATTACCGGTAAGGACGGCGCGATTCGGTATATCGAAACTCATGAAAGTGAAGTGCTGTGGAACGGCAAAAAGCAGTGTGAGCTGATCTATAAAGATGTTACGGAAAGCAAATTAGCGCAGGAAGCACTGAAGTTATCGGAACAGAACTTCCGCAATTCCATGGACGGCTCATTTATGGGCATCCGTATTGTCGACATAGAAGGGCATATTTTATATTCGAATCGGGCATTCCTGGATATATTCGGTTACAAAAATATCGATGAGGTCGCAGCGCATCCACCCCGGGAGATGTTTACACCTGAATCTTATAAGGTCTTCTCCGCGCGTGTAGAGAAAATCAGACATGGTGAACCGGTTCCTGACACCATAGAAGTTGATATTATCCGCAGAGACGGCGCCAAGCGGCATTTGCAGCTTTTTTATAAAGATGTGTTCTGGGACGGCAACCAGCGGTATCAGACTCTCTATTACGACGTCACCGAACAAAAGCAAACAGAAGAAGCATTAAAAGCATCGGAGGAAAAATATTCCGCACTGATCGAACAAAGCACCGACGGGATCGTCATGCTCGATTCGCACACAATCGAATTTGCCAATCAGAGAATATACGAGTTAACCGGATATTCGCAGAACGAGATCATGGGGAAACAGTTTATTGAACTGATCGCCTTGGAATACCATGAACTGCTGATAAACAGTTACCACCGGGTCGTGGCCCCTGGTGAAGCTAATACACTCGAACTGGAAATCATCGCAAAAGACGGGAAGAAAATAGCCGTGGAATCCAGAGCGCTGCCACTCGAATATAAAAACCGCCCGGCTACGATGGTAATCATCCGGAATATCACCGCCCGTAAAAAAGCGGAAGCAGCGCTAATCGCATCCGAGCAGAACTTCCGCAACTCCATGGACAGTTCCCTGATCGGCATCCGTATTGTCGACAAAAAATGGCAGACGTTATACGCCAATCAAAATTTTTTGGAGATCTTCGGGTATAAAACGGTTGACGAGATCGGAATAGTCAATCCCAAGGAATTATATACTCCGGCAGAGTATGAACGATTTATGGACCGCCATAACCGGCGGCAGAAAGGTGAAACTGTTTCCGATGACATCGAGATGGAAATTGTGCGTAAAGACGGCGCAATCCGCTATGTCCAGAGCACACTCAACCATGTGCTGTGGAACGGAGAGGAACACTATCAGCTTCTTTGCATGGACGTTACTGAACGCCGGCAGGCGGAACAGGCCCTGAAGTTATCGGAACAAAATTTCCGTAACTCCATGGACAGCTCGCCGGTTGGCATCCGTATCTCCGACATAGACGAGAAGAATTTGTACGCAAACCAGGCATTACTGGATATCTTCGGATATAAAAATGTTGATGAAATCGCGAAAAATCCTCCGCAAAATTTCTACGCACCCCAGGCGTATGCCGATTGGGTGATGCGTCATCAGAGACTACTGCGTGGCGAACTGATGCCTAAACAGATAGAGATCAATATCACCCGTAAAGACGGCGCTGTCCGGAATTTACAGGTTTCGCTCAGAGAAATATTCTGGGACGGGAAGCAACGATTCCAGACCCTTTATAACGATATTACAGAGTTGAAACAAGCGGAAAAAGCGCAGCATGAAACGGAAGAAAAATACCGGATGATCGTGGAGAATACGCGCGATATGATTTTCACGATCGACCTTCGCCGGGAGTATGTGTATGTATCGCCGTCTTTCCACACAATGCTCGGTTACAAGCAGGATGAGCTTATCGGTAAGCCATTTATCTCGCTGGTGCACCCGGAAGACGTGCCGATTATCGAGAAAGAAGTACAGCTGAGTAATATGCCCGGTTACAAAAACAGCGGCGAGGCAGAATACCGTATCCGCAATGCCGCCGGGGAATGGCGCTGGATTGTTTCCCGCGGCACTAGATTAGCCGATATCGATGGAAAGTTCCTGTACTTCATCGGCATCGCCAGGGATATCACCGAACAAAAACAAGCAGAGCAGGAAAAAAGGCGGCTGGAAGAGAGAGCTCAAATCGCCAGCAGGCTGGCAGCAGTGGGTGAAATGGCCGCAGGTATTGCTCACGAAATTAATAACCCGCTGACCGGAGTCCTCGGTTTTGCAGAATTAATAATGGAAAAAGAAAATATCCCGGACGATATCAAGGAAAACCTGGTGATGATCGCTGACGGCAGCCAGCGGGTAGCTAATATAGTAAAACGGCTGCTCACATTCGCGCGCCAGTCGAAGCCCGTTAAAACCCTGGCAAATCTGAATGAACTGATCGAAAACACGATTAAATTAAGGGAATATGTCTTAAAAACCAACAGCATTAATGTCGTCACCATATTCGATCCGGAATTACCATGGTCGGTGGTCGACCCGGGGCAATTGCAGCAGGTGTTCCTCAACCTGATAGTAAATGCCGAACAGGCAATGAAAAAAGCGCACGGCAAGGGGACTTTAACAATTACCACGGAAAAACTGGATAATATGCTGCATATTTCTTTCCAGGACGACGGTCCGGGTATTGCGAAAGAGAATATGACGCATATGTTCGAACCGTTCTTTACCACTAAAGCGCCGGGAGAAGGTACCGGCCTGGGATTGAGCCTGTCACGCTCGATTGTATTGGAGCACGATGGGAAAATGAGCGTGGAAAGTGAGGTAGGCAAAGGCGCCACATTTGTCGTTGAGCTGCCCATGATCGAAGCGCTCCCGGGCGAAGAAGAAACCCCGGCGCCGGCAAGTAGGATCAAGCCTGTTGTAGCGCACAATGCGAGGATACTGGTGGTCGATGATGAACCAACAATCCGCGACCTGCTTGAAAAGGTACTGACAAAAATGGGGTTCAGGGTGGATCTCACCGCCGATGCCGGTATCGCACTGGATAAGATCCACGCAGGTGAAATCTACGATCTGATCATCACCGACATCAGAATGCCAGGTATGAGTGGAATTGAGCTGTACTCACGGATTATGGAAAAAGCACCGGAGATGAAAGACAGGATTGTTTTTATCACCGGTGATGTGATGGGCGTGGATATCAAGACATTCCTGATTCAGAATAAACTGCCTTATCTGGCTAAACCATTCGACATCGATCTGTTGAAAGAAAAAATCGGGGCGATGATCGAGCCGCAAACCGAAAATAATAAGGTTGAAAGCTAAAACCTGGAGTTTTCACGGTAGTCGCACCGCAAAGAAAAAGGCCGGCGTGATCCCGGTCTTTTTAATTACGAACAGACCGAATGCCAGGATTTACGCGCCGTATTTATTGAGTTTGAGCGCATTAGCCATGGCCAGAGCCATTATCTGCGCCGCCGGGAAGATACCCAACCCTCCGCCAAGACAACCGGACTCTGAGAACTCGGTGACTTTATCCGGACGGCAGTATTGCCCGCAGATCATTGTGGGGACGGTATGCCAGCTGTGTCCTTTTAACATTGCCGGAGTTGAGTGGTCGCCGGTAACAACGATAACATCCGGTTTCAGGCTCAGGAGTTCGGGCAGGGTTTTATCCAGGTCTTCAATAATCTTCACCTTGCGGTCAAAATCGCCGTCCTCTCCCGCAGCATCCAACGCCTTGAAGTGCAGGAAGAAGAAATTAAACTCGTTATAGTGTTCTTTTACGGTCTTGATCTCATCTGAGAAGGTGCTGCCGGTGGGAAGATTGGTCATCCCAACGAGTCTGGCCAGGCCGCGGTACATGGGATAAGCGGCAATCACGGCCGGTTTGATCTTATAAATAGCTTCCATGCTCAGCAGTTCCGGTTCACGGGAAAAGCCGCGCAGCAGTAACATATTCGCAGGATGCTTGTCCGCGAGAATTTTCTTCGCCCGGTCGATGAACTGGTTGGCGATGTTGGCGGTTTTCATGGCGCCCGCGGTAATTGCGGCTACCTGTGTCGGCATGAGCCCTTCGTGCTGCGGGTCATTCTCCGTCACCGCGTCACGCAGTCCCGGTCCGCGGAAACAAATCACAAACCGGTGGTCTTTCACCGGGGTGGTAATGATCTGAACGTCATCGATTTTCATGTTCAGTAATTTACAGAGATCGGCATTCAGTTCTGTAGCGATCCTGCCGGCCCGGCGGTCGGTGATCACACCGTTTTTATCGACAGTGCAGAAATTACCGCGTGCCAGCACATCATCTTGTTCAATAGGGAAATCGATACCGACTGCTTCCAGCACACCGCGTCCGATGTTCACGGTTGCCGGATCGTAACCGAAAAGCGCAGTGTGTCCCGGGGCGCTTCCGGCGGTGATTCCGGCGCCGACCGGTTCACTTAAACCGCAGATACTTTTGACCGCTAGTTTATCGAAATTGGGTTTATGGGCGGTCTCCAGTTCTGTTCTACCGGTTTCCGGTTTCGGCAAACCACCGAGTCCATCCAGCACCAGCAGAATGATTTTACTGTTCGTCGGCTGTGCTAACGACCTGATCTGCTCCTGCGTAAACATCGAATACCTCTACTTTTTGTTGGATAGTGCTTCCACACCGGGTAAAACTTCGCCGCTGAGGAAGCTCATCGATGCGCCGCCGCCGGTGGAAACCCAGGTCATTTTGTCTGCCAGTTTCATATCATAAACCATATCGGCAGTAGAACCGCCGCCGATCACGGTAGATGCTTTCAGACCGGCCAGTAGTTGCGCCATGGCTACGCTGCCTTTGGCGAACTGAGGAATTTCATAAACGCCCATCGGCCCGTTCCAAAATACGGTTTTACATTTCTTTAAAACTACGGTGAAGGCCTCTAAAGTCTTCGGCCCGACGTCGACAATCTTCATGTCTTTGGGCACTTTATCAATCGCGACCACGGCATAAGAACCCTTGTCACTGACATCGTTGGTAATCACGACATCCAACGGCAGCATCAAATTTACTTTGTTGGCCCCAGTCTTCTTGATCAGATCGGCCGCAGTTTGGATCCTGTCGGCTTCCAAAAGGGACAACCCGATTTCATAGCCTTCGGACTTGAGGAATGTGGCTGCCATACCGCCGCCAACCAGTATGTAATCTACTTTACTGATGATATTTTCGATCAGGGCTACTTTATCGCTGACCTTGGCGCCGCCGAGTAAAGCGGCAAACGGATGCACGGGATTGGTCAATATACCGCCCAGATTAACCAGTTCCTTTTCCAGCAGGAAACCGGCAACGGAAGGTTGTAAATATTTGGTCACGCCGACGATAGAAGCATGCGCGCGGTGGGCGGTGCCGAAAGCGTCATTAACATAGATTTCCGCCAGGCTGGCAAGAGCTTTGGAAAAATCAGGGCCGTTTTTCTCTTCTTCCGCGTGAAAACGCAGGTTTTCCAGAAGGAGAATATCGCCGCTCTTCATTGCTTTGACCGCTGCCTCAGCTTCCGGTCCCACGCAATCACGGGTGGTCGCCACCGGTTTCTTGATCAATTCCGCTAATCTTTTCGCGACGGGGGCGAGCCTGAATTTATCCTCTGGCGCTCCCTTCGGTCTGCCCAGATGGGAACACAGAATAACCCTGGCTTTATGATCTACCAGGTACTGGATGGTCGGCAGGCTGGCGCGAATCCGGCTGTCGTCGGTAATCACACCGGTATCCTCATTCATCGGGACATTAAAGTCCACCCTGACCAAAACGCGTTTGTCTTTGACATCGATGTCTCTGATTGTTAGTTTGTCCATTTCTCCTCTCCAAATAATTATGTTGTCTTTTTACCGGACTATCCGGTTAGCCGCATCAGCGGATATTAAATCTAAAACTTTCTTTACAATTCCCTGCGCATCGAGGCCATATTTTGAACGTATAAATGCCTGACCGCCGTGCTCAATAAAAACGTCAGGCAAACCAACATTTCTTATTATAACATCACTTATATCAGCCTGTCTGACCGCGTCGTTAACGTAATTTCCGAAGCCGCCGGAGAGCGTATTTTCCTCTACCGTGACAATCCTTTTAATACGGGCGGCCAGATCCACGATCATTTCAATGTCAACCGGCTTCACAAACCGGGCGTTCACGATGGTTGCTTCGATCCCCTGCCGGGCCAGGATTTCCGCAGCTTGCAGTGAAGGCATTACCATCGAGCCGACGGCCAAGATCGCGACATCGTTGCCCTGGCGCAAAGTCTCACTTTTCCCGATGGGTAATTCCTTGAACTCCATATCCATATTGACATCCAGTCCGGCGCTGCGCGGATATCTGACCGCCATGATCTTGCCTGATCTTACCGCTGTATACAGCATGTGCTGAAGTTCATTTTCATCTTTAGGGGCGGCCACGATCATATTCGGGATCAAAGACAGATAGGAAAGATCGAAGATACCCTGATGCGTCTTGCCGTCGTCACCGACAATACCGCCGCGGTCAACGGCAAATACAACCGGCAGTTCCTGCAGACAGACATCATGGATTATCTGGTCGAAAGAGCGCTGTAAAAAGGTGGAATAAATCGCCAGCACCGGAATATATCCCTGAGTCGCCAAACCGGCAGCGAAGGTCACTGCGTGCTGTTCACAGATACCTACATCAAAAACCCGTTTGGGGAATTCCTCTTGAACAATCTGGAGACTGTTGCCTTCCGGCATCGCCGGAGTGACAACCACCAGCTTCGGATTCACGCGGGCCAGTTTGAGCATAGTGCGGGCAAAAACATCGCTGTAGGTGGGTACCGATTTCTTATTCTTGCTGCCGTTCGTGCCCGCAATGCCGTGGAAATATACAGAATCACCTTCCGCCGGCTGGTAACCGCTGCCTTTGGTCGTTACCACATGTACAACAATGGGTTTAGAGGTATAACTCCGCGCCCGGTTGAGTGCTGTCTCAAGTTTTTTAAAATCGTGCCCGTCAACCGGACCGATATAACTGAAACCAAAACTCTCCCAGAACCGTGTGGGGCGGGAAACGTCTTTAAGCCAGCTTTCAAGCTGTAACCCTGCCCGCCATACCTGTTTACCGAGCGGCAGGCGGTTCAACAGACGCTGACTTTTTTCTTTACTGACACGGTAACGGTGGTCGAACCGGATACGGTCCAAAAAACGGGCGATCGCGCCGACGGTTGGGGAGATGGACATGCCGTTATCATTAAGCACCACGATCAGACGGGAGCCGATGTGCCCCGCCTGGTTTAATCCCTCGAGGGCCATGCCGCCGGTGATGGCGCCGTCACCAATCACCGCGATCACATTATAATCATCGCCGGCAAAATCGCGGGCAACGGCAATACCTAAAGCCGCCGATATCGATGTGCTGGAATGACCAGCACCGAACGTATCGTATTCACTCTCCTCGCGGGAAGTATAACCGGAGAGACCGCCGTACTGCCGTAAGGAAGCAAATTCCTTACGCCGCCCGGT
>PMBW01000135.1:11529-17883 GCA_003153075.1 Dehalococcoidia bacterium
TCTTCCCTGATTTCCGCAGCCAATTGTGTCAGCTCCTTTTCAGTGAGGCGCTTCAAGTCGGCGGGTTTATCAATCCTGTCCAAGATTTTAGTCATAGTAGTGACTTCATACTAAAAGTTTGACCTCTGAATGTCAAGGCGGCACGCTCCAAAATTGACTCACCGCCGTTTATTTTGTTATACTGCTCACAATGTCTGGAATTGAAAACTGGGTGTTGGAATTTATCAAATCTGCCTACCATCTAATGGGATGGCCCGGCGTGATTGCTTTGATGGCAATTGAAAGCGCCTGTATTCCAATTCCCAGTGAAATTATTATGCCTTTAGCCGGCTGGATGTTAGTAAAAGCTGCAAGTCCTCCACTCCCAGTAGCATTTAACCTCGTGGCCGGGGTCCTAGGAGCGCTGGGCTGCACGATCGGTTCAATCATTGCTTATTGGGTCGGCGCCAAAGGCGGACGGCCTTTCCTGAATAAATATGGAAAGTATGTTCTGATCACACCGCATGACCTTGATATGTCCGACCGCTGGTTTCAGAAAAACGGAGACTGGGCCATCTTTTTCACCCGCCTGATGCCGGTGGTGCGCACTTTCATCAGCCTGTTCGGCGGCATTGCGAAAATGTCCATCGGTAAGTTCCTGATTTACACATTTACCGGGTCTTTTATCTGGTGCGCGGCTTTATCATTTGCCGGTTACCTGCTCGGCGCGAACTGGGAGAACATCAGATCGGTAATGCGCCCCTTCGACCCCGTAATAATTGGCATTGTTGTAATCCTGATCGGCTACTATATTTACCGGCATATCAAGCATAGCCGCGCCGCCAAATAATCCTATCATGCCCGTATTTAAGCATCTAATAATTGGAGAAGGAACACCAGGATGGATGGAAAAGATATCAGGATAAAACACCTTGAAGAACATCCCGCGCAACACGATATGCGGAACATTTTCGCGCACGTCCTTGAAATGGTGCTGCCCGAACCGGCTTTACGGCTGTACGTCAGCCTGAACAAAGAAACGAATGTTTTAACGGTAGATAACAAGCAATACAACCTGAATAATTTCGAGCGTATTATCGTCGTCGGCGGCGGCAAGGCAGCCAGACGCACCGGCGCGGAACTGGTGAGGATCCTGCGTGAACGGATCACCGCCGGGGTATTGAACGTCTATAAAGACCAGGCCAAAGAACTTATTTTTGACAGAATTAAACTTTTTGCTGCCGATCACCCCACCCCCAACGAGGAAGGGCACAAAGGCGCGCAGCAGATGATCGAGCTATTGAAAAAGGCGGACGCGAAAACCCTGGTCATCGCATTGATATCCGGCGGCGGCTCATCGTTGATGGCTATTCCCGCTGGTAATATCACCATCGAAGACTACAAAGAAATCAGCAAACTATTAATGAGCGTCCCGGCCACCATCGACCAGATCAATATCGTGCGGAAGCACATTGACTTGCTGAAAGGCGGACGGATGCGTAAATACGCCGCTGAGGCAGGCGGATTTATCACGCTGGTGCTCTCCGACGTGCCGGTGACCAAGACCGGAATCGTCGACGATAAATCAGCCATCGCGTCAGGCGCAACGGTCGGCGACGACTCTACCTTTCAGATGGCAAAAGATATCCTCACCGAATTTAAAATCTGGGATAAAAGTCCCCAAACGATCAGGGATTATATCCAGGCCAATATCGGCGTAAAAGATAACGAAACCCTGCACAAAAATTCCCCGCTGTTAGCGGAGAACAAAAGCCAGTACGTGATGATCGCGAATAACGACCAGGCGATGGAGGCCGCGGGGCAGAAAGCCAAAGAGCTCGGTTATCAGGTGCATGCCGTCGGTTTGAGAACCGGCAGCACCGAGGACAAGATCAAAGCCGAGGTACAAATAGAACTGGAGAATATTTTCCGGGTTGTTAACCCCTACCGTAAGAGCGGCGACCGGATCACCTTCGGCAGCTTTTCCACGGACGGCATCGACGGGCACAGCGACCTGGCGGGCGCGATCGCTGATATCGACACATTGAGATTAGCGGAGATCAAAGGGCTTGACTACAAGAGTTTCCTGGCAGCTTATGACTCGGCCACATTCTTCACAGAGCTCGGTCTGGGAATTACAACCGGCGCCACCGGCACCAACGTCGCGGATGTTACTGTTGTGCTGCTGACCGGTCAGGATGACCCGAAGCGCAAGGAAGCATTTATCTTCGGCGGCGAGGCGACGGTTAATGTCTCTTTACCCGCGGGCCAGAGTCCCGGCCACGGCGGCAGAAACACCCACATGGCGCTGCTGGCGGCGGAAAAGATCGCGCAACTTGCCGCAAAAAATTAATGCAACTAAAAACTTAATCCGAAAGCAGACTGCTGATAAAGTAAGGGCTAACAAATCGAAAGCGGGAAAAACAGATAAATCCCTTGACATCTCCCGTTTGTGCCGCCGGGACATAACGGCCTTTCGCGAAAGGGAGAGAGACGATACGCACCGCGAAATGAGTGAAAAAAGACACTGATTCAGCAGTCTCCAAAGGAGGCCATAAATGTTCAAGAAAATACATGTATTCAGGGTGTTGCCCGGGCAAGAACTGCTGACAGAGATAACCGGCTATTGTCGCAAAAACAACATTATGTCAGGAGTTATTCTGGGGATTATCGGTTCCGTCACGAAGATCAAGCTGAATTTCCTGATAAAATTACCCGGCCAATATGAAACCGTGGAATATACCGGCCCGCTGGAGATCGTCTGTGCGCAGGGCACAGCGGCATTGAAAGAAGGTAATTTGCTGCTGCATATCCACATGCAGCTTTCCAGCCAGGAAATCAGCCGCGGCGGTCATGTAGCGGAAGCAATAATATTTTCCACGGCGGAAATAGCGATCGGGGAACTGGATTACCAGCTCAACCGCGCACTGGATAAATTTACCGGGCTGAATGAACTAGTAAAATAAGTTTTCATAGCAACAATCGCGCAGGATTTTTTAGAACCGACAATGCTCTCACAACTCCATTCGCGCACGATGTCTATACCCTCACCTTAATCATCTTCCGACAGTGGAGAGGAGAATACCGCCAGTCAGGTGACTTGTTTTACGGCTGTTTTTATCGTAGAATTTATGTGTTGCCAATCAAGTCCCAGTAGCTCAGTTGGATAGAGCNNCGTTCGAATCGCCCCTGGGATACCATACTTCCAGCTTCAAAGTGTTCACAAGTGTTCACAAACCAAATTCTGGAGCAATTCCTTAGTTCCAGGGCTTCAGGTACAAGCTATAAGACCGTAAGGGTCTATCATCTGGTACTAGACAAATTCCTAAATTATCCCTTGACTCCTGAAGCCATAAACAGCTATCTAAACTCCCTTACATGCGGAAATGCTAAGCACAATTATTATAGGTGTCTAAAAACGCTTTGTAGATGGTTATACCACACAGACAAGCTGCCTAATAACCCCATCGAAAAAGTATTACCACCTAGACGACAAAAGCGTTTATTGCCAGCCATATCGAAAGAGCAGCTAGACATTCTGCTTAATCACGCACTGACTGAACGAGACAAAGTAACACTCAATCTCTTATGGTATTCAGGAATGAGACTTTCAGAAGTTGCCAGCGTAAAACAACCAGACTTCAACTGGCAAGAAGGAACAGTCATTGTCCTAGGTAAGGGCAATCGCTTTCGTAAGGCTCTAGCTGGTAATGGCATTGTAAAAGAATGGTTTCAAACCCACAACAGTCTGGAAATCAGTTCAGACGGTATATCAACTATGCTAAAGCGATTGGGTAAAACCACCAATATTCATTGTAACCCTCATTCATTCAGACGTGGTTTTTGTGTCCATAATGTGAAGTCTGGCTTGTCTAACAAGGTTATACAAAGCCTGGGAGGTTGGGAATCACCCGATATGGTTAGCCACTATGCAGCCAGCCTGACATTTGACGATGCTTTGATTCTCTATAAATCACTGAACACTAATGCCTAAGTAGCAGCAATTCAAAGCTAAAGTGTTCACAAAACCACGCATTGTTTACAACAAATGTCAAGGGGGGTATCTCCCCACCCACTGGAATTGACTGAAGCCGAAATACCTGAATAGCTTCTCGTAGAAAAAATCCAATTTTTAGGTCAATCTGCTAGGTTGTCACTTCCCTTTCTTGAATAATTGTTCAACTCTATCCCAAAGGTGAAAACCGATTAAATCTGAGGCAGGGTGTTTTGATGATTTAACTATATTGACCTTAACGTAAATATCGCCTGGAATTCCATCGGTAACTTGGCGAGCATTACGTAAACGTAACCTCGTACCATTCTTCACCTTGGCGGGAATTACAACTCTTAGTTTGTGGTTATCGCATACCAAATCTTTATTTATCCCTTTGATTGCTTGGGTTTTGTCTATTGTAACTTCGTATTCAATATATGGAGGTCGTGGATTGTTACCATGTGGTGTTTTACCAAAAATACTGTCAGCTAAATCATCACTCAAACCCGCATTGCGAAAATCATTCTTCAAGTCTTCTATACTTCTATTGTCCAGGTGATGGCCTTCCTTTGTCATTTCAGCCTCCTATTTGGCTCGGATGATAGAAGTCTGTTAAAGAGTATACCACCATAACCACCCTGGAGGGAAGGTCATACAGAATCCAGTACTGGAACTATCCCCTATCCTTATTTAGTGTAACAACTTTTTACCCCACTCTCATATTGATGATATTTCGATTTTTTGGTATACACCACCCACAAAACATATAATATATTAATATATCAATAAACCAAAGAAGTGTGAGTGAGTCCTATTATTCTGTGGCAACCAACTTTACCCACCTATGATTCCCCGCCATACCAGGAGCTGGCTCAATAGTAATCAGACCTTCAGCCCGCAATTGGTCTAATGCCCTCTGCATAACACTGGCAGTATAATTCTCATTGTGATTTTTACCTGCCCTGACAACATTTACCCTTAAATCACCTTCAGGTTTTGTTCCGAGCAATTCCTGAATGAAAACCTTAGCACGGTTGACTTTTGGAGTATCATCACTCTCAGGATTCTTAATACAAAAGACAGGATAGTTAAGGTCTAAGCCCAGATTTGTTTCTTCAATATCTCTACCAATCATATGCAACTCCTTTTTATAAGTTTTGTTTTTTACATCAAGGAGCGTCATCAATGTTTCCGCTCCATCTTCAAATACACTGTTCCCCCTTGCTCCTTTTCCCTCATTTTTACCCGCATGAGCTACAACTATAAAAGACATACCACCTGGCATATTTTCAAGTTGTTTTAAACTATCTACAAAAAGAGTCATATCTTTCGTCTGATTCTCGTCTCCTGACATGAAACCATATCGTGGGTCTAGTATGATTACCTGTGGTCTCTGTGGGCATGTTTTTATGATTTCAGTCAGCTTCTCTTTACCTTCAGACGTATCCAGGGGGATTTTTTCAACAGTCCTAAACATAAAATTATCATTCAGTGGTATTCCCATTGCCTGAGCCATATCCTGGATTCTTTCCATAAACTTCTCATGGCTTATTTCATAGTTGAGATAGAGGACACTCACCCCTTCAGGCTTAACCCTCATGGTTAACCACTCCCTGCCTGCTGCTAAACATAATGCTAATAATAACACCATAAGTGATTTACCCTTTTTTTTCTGACCAATCAGGGTAATGTATCCCTTTGCCCGCAATATATCAGTAACGTAATATTCAATATCGGGTAGAAGCAGACCGATAACATCCCTGAGTGTAAGAATCCGATTTTTACTCTCCTCTTCAATCCACCTTACGAGGTAAAGGAACTCCTTACTACCAAGTCCAGCAGCTTCTTTGATTGCATCTATAACCCCTTGGCGGTCATCTTCGCTTCCAGACAGTAGTTTGACCTGTTCAATTGCTCTATTGAATGTGCTATCAAGAACCTCCAGTTCTTGTGGGGATAACTTCTCCTCTGTTGATAGTTCCCTGGCATCCTCTTCCCTGTAGATTGGCATTATTTTCCTCCTTTATGTTAATTATGCTTCGTCTTCGTAACATACGGCAGGGTTTACATCGCTTGGGTTCAGTCATGCCCTTTGACCAGAAGAATCTTTGTTCTCCTTCAGTGAAGATAAACTCCTGACCGCAATCCAAACACACTAACTTCTTATCTGTAAAATCCGCTACGTTCATGACGTTCTCCCATTATGCTATTATTCCCCATCCCAATGGAGTTATGCCCTATTTTAGGCTCGTAGGGTTTGTAGCGCTAGCTTTGTCTTGAGTTTGTTTAACTTCTTCTTGCCCTTCTTTCTTATCAGCGTTCGCTCCCCACTTGTTTTTTCTAAGGCGTTGAATTTCTTTGATAACAGCCGATTGCCATTT
>PMBW01000247.1 GCA_003153075.1 Dehalococcoidia bacterium
TTGAATTGATAAAGATAGGCAATATCGATAAAAATGAAATTTATCACATAGACTTACATTTGACAATCGAGCATGAGGTAGATTTGCTTAAAGCTGCAGGATTTACATGTAAAAGAATCGAGAGAGTTGATGAAGATGACGGTATTATATCCGCACATTCATGATCTCAAACGGTAAAAAATAGTGTTTAAATATTACCTGGTTTAAGTATGAACCGGATATACTTTACCGACATCTATTAGCTTTCAGTTTTAAGTGAACGAAGTAATACCCAGCCTAAACCCGGTGTACTTTCACCATGTTGGTGCTGCCCGGCACGCCTAACGGTAATCCCGCGGTCACGACGATGACATCGCCCGTTTTCGCCGTGCCTGCTTCCCTGGCCGTTTCACTGGCTACTTCCAGCCAAGCTTCCAGCGTTGTCGGAGAAGACTTGACCAGCGGATAAACACCCCAGACCAGGTTCAATTGCTGCATTATTTTTTCCGTCAGGGTTACAGCCAGGATCGGTTGACTCGGACGGTGTTTGGCTACTCGCAGGGCTGTCGTGCCGCCCGCTGTCAGTGCGATAATTGCCTTAGCTTCGATCTGGCAGGCGATTTCGCAGGCCGCCCGCGCGGTGGCATCGTCTACTTCATTCAGGAAATCATCTTGCGGTTCATTAAAAACTTTATCATGGGGCAGCACGGTTTCCGCCTCAATAATAATCTTGGACATCATCTGGATTGCCTGCACCGGGTATTGCCCGATGGAGGTTTCCTCAGAGAGCATGACTGCGTCTGTTCCATCCAGCACGGCATTGGCTACATCAGTAGCTTCTGCCCTGGTGGGGGTCGGTGATTTTACCATCGATTCCAGCATCTCGGTAGCGGTAATGACCGGCTTGCCGCGCTGGTTTGCTTCGTGGATTATTTTTTTCTGCGCCAGCGGCACTTTTTCGATGCTGATCTGCAGTCCCAGATCGCCGCGGGCGACCATCACTCCATCGCTCGCGTCGATAATGGAACTACTGACGGCCAGCGCCTCGCCTTTCTCAATTTTGGCGACGATCGGGATATTGATGTTCATTTCCCGGGCCAGCGCTTTTACTTCTTCTACCTGCTCCGTCGAGGTAATAAAAGAAAGCGCAATAAAGTCAATTTGATTGGTTTGCGCAAATTGCAGGTGATCCGCGAAGACGGCTTTGGTATCGCCGGTGCGGCGTTTCCGTCCCGGGCAGTCCAGCAGGATTGCGGTGGGGAGCCCCATTTTTTTACTGACCGAACGCACCATGGCCACGGTCTGTTTGTGTTCTTCCAAAGTGCCGTACGACAGGTTCAAACGGGCAATATCCATGCCGCTGCTTAACATTTTCTCAATGATTTCCGGAGTGTTGCTGGCCGGTCCCAGCGTGCAAACTATTTTGACGTGTCTTTTCAATCTATCAATATTCATAGTAATTTGATTATAACATACATATATATGTTCAAAACACATTATTTACTCTCGCAAAAAACAGTAGTTGCGAAATGGCAAAAAGAGGGATACAATATCAGTTAAATATTTTATTGAGCAGATGGTCAAGGGTACATTTAGCTTGAGTTGTCTGCTCTTTGTTGTTGTCATTTATATCATTAGTGGTTATAATAGCTTATCCGTTAAGGCTGATCATTGTAAGTATTGATTTGAATTGCTAAGGGGATACGGGAGAATAATCATGACCGACCTCAAAAAAATCAAGTCCCTTCTGGAAATAGAAAAGAAGCGGCTGCTTGAGGAGCTGGACCAGTTGAATGCGGCCGGCCTTCCTTCAGAGGAAAGGCGCGAGGGGAGCCCTTTTGGCAAACGCGAAGAAGAAGCTACTGAAAGTCTTGAATTGGAAAAACGTCTCGCGATGGAAAAGCGGATCAAAGAACAATTGGCGGCGAATGATGATACCGTGCGCAAAATCGATACCGGCAAATATGGCCTTTGCGAATCATGCGGCAAGCCGATCGAGGCTGCCCGGTTAGATATCCTGCCGACTGCGAGACGGTGTATGAACTGCAAAGCGACTCAGGCTAAGAATGCAAAGAACAGGTAATTTCTCCAAATTCTGGCTGAATCTGACCATTCTTATCATCTTTCTGCTGGTGGTTATCGGCGATATTATCACCAAAGATTGGATTCGCACGTTCCCCGCGGATGGGGAAACCATCCATAAATTCGGTTTCCTGCGGATTATTCATATTACTAATACCGGCTCGGCGTTTGGCGCGTTTCAGGGATATGCGCTGGTACTGGCGATCATCGGGATACTGGGTTTATTTATCCTGGGCGGTCTCGGATTGTATATCTATAAAAAGTATCCCCGTTTTGTTACTATCCCCAACAGGATTGCCCTCGGATTGATTCTCGGCGGCGACCTGGGCAACCTGATTGACCGTTTCCGGTTCTCCGGTCATGTCACCGACTTTATCGACCCTGGATTTTTTCCGGTGTTCAATATCGCGGATTCGGCAATCACCATCGGCGTCATTCTGATTATCTTCGCCGTCTTGCGTGAGATGATACACGAGAACAAGTAAGGGTTTGATATGAAAGAAAACCCGAACAGCTATCAGTTCATTATCGATAAACCGGGCATCCGCCTCGATAAGTTTGTCAGCGAAAATTGCCCCGGTCTTTCCCGTTCGCAAGCCCAAAAATTAATTGACGACGGTTACGTTATCGTCAATGGACTGATAGAAAAAGCCAGCCATAAGACAGAAACCGGTGAAAAAGTGGAAGTCACTATTCCGCCGCCCTCACCTGGCGGTTTATTGCCGGAACCTATCCCGATCAAAATTCTGTATGAAGACGACGATCTGCTGGTGATCGATAAACCCGCCGGTCTCACTGTGCACCCGGCGCCGGGACATCCTAGCCACACACTGGTTAATGCCGTCCTTTCCCACCTCTCCGAATTGTCCGATGACAGTGAAGACACTACGCGCCCCGGAATTGTGCACCGCTTGGATAAAGATACTTCCGGCGTGATGCTGGTGGCGAAAAACAATAT
>PMBW01000222.1:0-2332 GCA_003153075.1 Dehalococcoidia bacterium
TCCCAAAGTCCCCCACTTCCCCCGGATGCCTGGCCAAGAGCCATGCCAAAGGCATTTTTCATTTGAAACGCGTTTAAGCCTAGCACGCGCCCGGCAATAGCCGCGACCCCCAGGGGAGTCGCCGACCCTCCCCTTGGATTCAAGCTCTGTAGCCTTGAAACGAGATCATCCGCCACCACCAGGCTGGTAATAAGCTCTTTGCCTGTAATTCCTCCGTATTCACCCATGGTAATGGCCGAGGGGACTGTGCACCCGCTGGTATGGGAGGGATATCGCTTTCCTCCCACAATAACCACCAGTGGGGCGCTGTCAAAGGAATTGCACAGGATGCAGTTTACTAAAGCCACATTGGAGGCTGGCGCTTCCAGCCCGTAACCTAGTATAGTGGCCTCCTTTTTCCCTCCCCATTCTTTGACCAAGTTTACCAGCGCAACGTTGTCAGGAGCCCCGGCCCCTCCCATGATATCTCCAACAACATCTATAATGCGCTTTTTGGCGTTTTCTACAACATCCCGTTCCAGGTCTTCAAAGCGAACCTTCAAAGCGTTGGTTGAAAATGCTTCACTCGCTGTTTCTATTGCAGCTTTATTCAATTTTTATCACATCTAATCTACTTACTCAACCACGCTCCATTAACATTCCAGGTTACAGCATTCTGTAATGTTCCAATGCTATGGTCCTGAAGTTTGGGGGAGACCTCCATTATATCGACAGCATATATGACTGGAACAAGCATTTCACTATCAGCTTGAGCTTTTAAACCGTCCAAGTATATCTTTTGGTCCAGAGCAGGTGTAGTCATCATTTTATTGTAAGTATCCATCCAGTTATCCGGATTTTTATTGCTCTTGTATTGAGTGCGAGGCTCGGCAGTAAAAGTGAGGACCTGAGTCGGTTGAGCACCCGCTCTCAAAGTAGTAAAAAGAAGGGCGTTATTCCATGTCCCCATCGAATAATCAGTAAATCTGGCGGCTGCCGGAAAGTCTAGTTCTACCTTTATGCCTACCGCGTCGAAGTAAGATTGAATAGCGGTCGCAATATCCTTGTTGATGGTATTATCGGAGATAATTGTGCTCTTGAACCCGTTAGCATAGCCAGCTTCA
Organism: Dehalococcoidia bacterium; assembly: GCA_003153075.1. The sequence goes on from PMBW01000222.1 coordinate 1,104, forward strand.
GTTAAAAGTTGTTTGGCTTTAGCCGGATCATATTTGTGTTGGGTAATGGCAGGATTATATCCCCAGTATCCCTCTGGATACACCTGGTAAGCGGCTGTAGTAAAGCCAAATCCGAAAGCTTTGGCTATGGCATCTTTGTCTATGGCGTACTCAGCGGCCTGTCTTACCTTAATATTCGACCAGGCAGAATCGGCGTTGACGCTATCCGGTATCAGGCTCAAGATACCCACCGGTTGAGTAATAATTTTGTAGCCCTCATTCTGCAGTGCGATAGCTGCCTTACCGCTCTTGTTCAGGTCAGTGATGTCCCCCGTCCCTGATCTCAGCAGCGCCATTCGCGTGGATTCGTCTACCACATTAAGATACTTCACCTGTGAAAGATACGGCTTACCGGTTTGCCAGTAATTATCGAATTTTACGGCCGTTAAACTTACATCCCGATTAAAGTCAGACTGCTTGAATGGTCCGGTACCAACCATGTTCCATCTGGCCCAATCTTCGCCGTTCTTCTCATAGGCTGCTTCAGAAACCAGAGGAGACATATTAAAGGCTCCCAGAAGGGTATTCCGCCACTGTGTTAAATTTAAACGCAAGGTGTAGTCATCGAGAATATCAGTGGATTTAATGTAACGGCTGGTTACAAGATAGCCGCCTTCTTTATATTTTTGCAAGTTCCATACCACGACCTTGGCATTGAAATCAGTGCCGTCATGGAATTTTACGCCCTTCCTGGCATGTAAAGTTAGATGCAAGCCGTCTTCTGCGTATTTCCAGGATTCAACCAGATGCGGAACCAGTTGCCCGGCTTTATTCACGCGGAGCATTTTATCGACGATGGGCTCCACCCAGGGACCGCCGACATTTACCCTCCCGGGAACCCCCATCCTGGGAGGCGGCACATAGGTGTTCGCGATACGGAGTGTACCACCGTATTGCGGTTCTGATTCTGCCATCTGCAAAGGTTTTAAAGTCTTCGCCGTTTTTTTCACTGCAGTCATCTTCTTTCCCCTCTTTTTATTTGCGCATAAAGAGGCTGGGTTTCCCCAGCCTCTTTATTTCTCGTAATCCTAAAGCATCACAACCTACTAGCGTCCCATGGACTTCTTTAATTTGCCGTCGATCCAGAACCGTGACAGGAAGTAACCCGCAAACATCGGGCCTGCATTACCTCCGCCGATTGTGAAACTTTGGCCGCTGTATCCTTTAAGCCATGGTTCATTATAAGTAAA
>PMBW01000222.1:2420-13296 GCA_003153075.1 Dehalococcoidia bacterium
ATAAAAGCATAGTTAAGACCAAGTCCTCCCGCCTGGCGCTGGGCCAGCGCGTCATGGTTGTGGCCCCTCATTACGTAAGCTGTCCAATCTGCTGCTGCCATCGTACGGATATCCATACTGATACCGACGGCGGCAAAATAGGATTTAACCACTTGCAGCAAATCCAAATCAACCGTATTCTGAGCCACGATATCGGTCTTAAAACCATTCGGAAAGCCGGCTGCCGCCAGCATTTGTTTTGACAAAGTCGGATTATAGGCATACTCATCCTTCAAGGCCTGCGGCCATTGGTCATAGGGATATCCCCACCCTGTCATGGCATATGAGGTTAATGTCAGGGGAAGCGGCGAGCAAGTGCCTCCGTAATAAGAACTGGTGATCGTGGGAAGGTCAAGCGCATGCTGCATCGCAATTCTGACATTGATATCTTTAAACGGGGCTACATCGACTCTCGGATCGACAGTCGGTTGATTTGACGTCGCATAAGTTAATTGAACCAGCTCAGGGTTAGTTTTGCTTAAATTTTTAGAATCGGTAAGCCCGATATTGTCCAGCGCATCTATTTTACCGGTACGCAGAGCTGCCAGGGTTGTGGCCACGTCAGGGATGATCAGATATTTAAGCGCATCTACGTACGGCAGCTGGTTTTGCGGAAAATGTTCGTCGTATCCCCAATAATTGGGGTTTCTAACCAGAGTCGCAGAAGCGCCGGTAACATAATCATTCAGTAAAAACGGCCCGGTGCCGATGACATGATGCCAATCCTTGAGGTCGCCCCATTGCGCAGTTGCTTCCTGGTTCGCGATCGATTGTTCGCTATCGGTGGGGTCCATTGCTTCGATTATGTACTCGGGGTTCGCTACTTTCCATTTGAAAACCACGGTATACTTATCGGGAGCTGTTAAAGATGAAACGTTTTGAAACACGCTATATGTGGCAGAAAAAGGAGCGTGGGTAGTAAAAGTACCTATACCGAATTGGTGGCTGTAGCTCCATATAATGTCAGCGGAGGTTAACTCACGGCCGTTGGCTGGCGAAATATTCTGCCAGTGAACCCCCTGGCGTAGGTGGATAACGTAAGTGCTCGCGTCCGTCAATTCCCAGGATTGAGCCAGGTATCCTCCCACATAATCGCCGGGGCAGAAGAGCATGCTGTAGTTGAAAACCTTGGGATCAGTGATCCACGTCGGACCAACGAGTTTTTCCATCCATGCCGGTGTGATGGTATACCCGCCGCCGTAATAAGGGTCAAAACTTCCTATATCCTGCGGAATAGAAAGGGTTATTTGACCGCCGTATTGCGGTGTTCCGAGCTTGTCCCACCATTTGCCTGCCGTAGTAGGTGCAGAAGTAGTAACTACAACCGAGCTGGATGTGGTAGTAGTGGGTTTGGTTGTGGATATGGTAGTAGTCGATGTTGTGGATTGCCTGGTGGTTGTGGTGGTTGTGGTGGTTGTTGTTGACGTACCGCAAGATGCAAGTAGCATCGCGGCTGCTATCAAGACGCTTAGACCCAACCAGATAACCTTGTTTTTCAATTCATTCCTCCTTTTATTATTTACATATTCGCGACAATGATTTTTATATCTGCCACAATAACATTAAATCAAGGCTATTTTTTGTTTTATTTTGATATTGACAAATTATCCGTTTCCTTTATAATATTCCATATGATATATCATTAGGAATACTTTCGGGTCAAAAATCATGCTAACATTGATACGCAGGGCTTGTCAATAGGTAACAATGTGTACTGCCTGCATTCTACCACATTGTTCACAGGAATGTTGTTAAAAAATATTGAGCCATTGTCTGAGGATATATCACTACCGGAACGTAAATTTCGGAAAAAGTTAGCAAGCTTTAAATTAAATAAGAAAGGAGAATAATCATGAGACTGGAAGGAAAAGTCGCGGTCATTACCGGAGCCGGCTCAGGGATCGGCAGAGCCACCGCCAGACTCTTCGCCAAAGAAGGCGCCAAAGTTCTGGCAGCAGATTATAATGCCAAGTCAGGGCAGGAAACGGTAGATGATATCAAAAAGGCAGGGGGCACAGCCAGCTTTATCGAAGTGAATATCGGCAGCGTCGCCGATAACAAGCGGATGATCGATACGGCGGTAAATTTATATCAAAGGTTGGATATCCTTTATAACAACGCCGGTTTAGGCGGGCCTACACTGGAAGCCACAACGGAGGAAAACTGGCAGGCGATGATAGATGTAAATCTGACCGGTCCGTTTTTTGCCTGCCAGCATGTTATCCCGCAAATGAAAAAACAGGGAGGTGGTGTGCTCCTGTTCACTGCATCCCAGGGAGGAGTGTGGGGGGTCAGCAAGGCCAGGTCGCCAAGTTACAGCATCGTAAAAGGCGGCGTTGTAATGATGGGCGATTGCTTGGCCAGACTACTGGGAAAGGATAACATCCGCGTCAATGTCATCTGTCCGGGCATTACCAACACCGGTTTGTATGATTCCCATTTCTACGATGCCCAGGGCAAGGAGCATACCCTCAACGAAGAAGAGAAACGCGCTTTTATGGCTGGTTTCTCTAAAAACATCGCTTTGGGAAGAGTAGGAAAGCCGGAAGATGTTGCCAATCTAGCGCTGTTCCTGGCCTCGGATGAATCAGCTTTCATTACCGGCGAGTCCTTCCTGATCGACGGCGGACGCTTATAGGAAAATAATTCAACTATTATCAAAAAAGAGCCCCGGTGGACGGGGCTCTTTAGTTATTTCAAATAAATTGATGAAAGGCTTAGACCGGAACGCCCTTTTTCAGCTTGGCCAATACTTTACTCAAGCTGGTATAAACCTGCTGGTGCTCTTTTGCTGTTAACACTGATAGTATCGCGTCAACTGTTTTACTTTCCTTACCGATCTTCAGCATTTCCAGACCCTTCTCGGTCAACTCAATTCTCAGCAGCCTGGATTTCGGCGTGTCTTTGATCCTTCGAATCAGCCCGTCTTTTTCCATACTGATCGTCTGCCGGGAAATTACGTTTATTTTACGTTCAACATTCTTCGCCACTTCGGATAAGGTCGCCTTCGTGCCCAACTCCTGAATGATCCGCAACACATGCAATTGCTGACCGGGGATATGGTAATAACTTAATTCCCTCTGTCTGGCGAGAAAGGTCAAGTGATTTATCTTCCCCATTAGTAAAAATAACTCAAAGTTCGAGGCTGACTCAGCGGACTTTACCGATTTTTTCATATTTCCCCATTCCTTTAAAAAACTGCAATGCAGATATTCGATACCGAATTTTGTACAAATTATAGCACAAATAATATTCCGTTTTTTTTACCATCCCGATTTATCAATAACTCAATTGTTGACACCTATTGACAAATTTTTAATTGAATGATAGCATGGTTCTAATTCCATAAGTTATTCCTACTGATATATCATATGGAATATGGTTAATAATTTATTTCATTTATCAATAGCGCGTTAATAAAAGAAAACCAACCGGATTTATTGAATATCTGCCGTAAGCTGGTCTTGCCAGGGGAATCCAGGGTACTGTGAGTTTGGTGGTAGGATTCACAGCTAAGTGTTGTTGTAGACCCCTCCCGTCGTCGGAGCCCTGGGGATAATCGGGGATAGTGGCAAGACCAGTTTTACCATTTCAATATTTATCTTTAAAAATAATCTCAACCTTACGCGTTTGCGTTTAATTATCCGCTGGTTTTCTGTGAAAAGAAGAGTTACATTGATAGTATCCACCTGTTTCCTCCAACCATGGTTTAGGGGTTATTACAGCCAAAGCGCTGGGGTTTCGGCAACGCCCGGTTCTCCTCAGTTCATCTCGTTTTATGCTCTGCGCTTCTGGATCGACCAAAACCTGAAACAACGCGGCGGACATTAATATTACTGTTCATGTATTCTACATTCACAAAGTTTGGTATAATTAGGAAATCTGTCACTCAATTCTTGTAGATTTAGCGCGGGAATGGTGCCCAGCTTTTTACCCGAACACCATTCCCGCTCATCAACAATGGTAACCTGTTACAATAGTTCGAGTATCTGTGAATTTATGCTCGGATACCGGGTTGACCAATAAACTCCGGCAATGACTTTCTCCACGTAAGGTTACCAAGGCAGCTTTTAAAAATATTGGAGCATTATGGAAACAACAACCGGCAGATGGTGGGATAAACTTGGTAAACCGCAATACGGCGGTGAGATGGTGATTGGCGCCAAAAATATCGAGAATTTTGATCCTTATTTTAATGAAGGGCTTACTACTATCCAATCTGCCTGGATGGAAAGGCTGGTCGCCGATGATTGGACAATTAACCCGGAGGAATGGAATTACCGGATCCATTTCCGTCCCGATGAATATCTGAAAGGGCATTTGGCGAATAGCTGGGAATTTCCCGATTCGAATACCTGTATCGTGCACATACGTCAGGGCATTCACTGGCAGGACATTCCGCCGGTAAACGGACGGGAATTTACCGCCGCCGATGTGGCTTATCATTACCACCGGCTGCTCGGCTTGGGCAGCGGCTTTACCCAGCCCGCCACTGCTCACGCTAATGTCGTGACTGCCTATAAAGACCTGATTTTAGTCTCCGCTGCGGATAAATATACCGTCATTTTTAAGTGGAAGACGCCTGCCCGCGAATTTATGAAACAAACGCTGCAGGCCCCGACCAATGCTGCGTGCATCGAGGCGCGCGAAGTGGTCGAAAAATGGGGTGATGCTAGCGACTGGCATCATGCCGTCGGCACCGGTCCGTTCATCTTGCAGGAGTTCATTCCCGGGAAATCTGCAACGCTGGTAAAAAACCCCGGTTATTGGGGATATGACGGGCGCTACCCCGAAAATCAACTTCCTTATGTCGATAAATTAAAATTCCTTATTATCCCTGATGATAATGACGCAATGGAAGCCCTGCATTCGGGGAAAATCGATGTTCTAGAAAGACTGTCTTTCCAACAGGCCCAGATAATGAAAATCAGGAACCCCGAAATCACCCAACTGGCAGCGCCCGCTTCGAATGCCGAGACGATCGACCCCCGGAATGATGTACCGCCTTTTAATGATATCCGCGTGCGCAAAGCGATGCAGATGGCCATCGACTTGCCTACCATCGCCAAATCATACTACAGCGGAACAATTGACCCATATCCTTGCTCATTAACCTCCCGACATATGAAGGGATGGGGATTTCCCTACGAAGAATGGCCGCGGGAATTGAGGGAAGAGTACGCCTACAATCCCGGGGCTGCAAGGAAGCTGCTGACTGAGTCCGGCTATCCTGACGGATTTAAAACTAACATTGTTACCGACAGCGCCGGGGACCTGGGCTTACTGCAAATAGTTAAGTTCTATTTCGCCCGGGTTAACATTAATATGGAGATCCGTCCTGTAAAAACGGAAGCATGGATGTCGGATGTAAAAACCGGCCACAAACACGACCAGTTGGCGCACCGCACAGGGCAGGGTCAACTCGGTCACTGTATGGAGCCGATCCGACAGCTGAACCCGCTGATAAAGGGATATCCCACTAATTATGTAATGATCGGTGATCCTGTTATCGGAGACTTCTATACGAAGGCTTTAGTTGCAGACAGCATTGATGAAATGAAGCAGGTTATCAGGTCAGCCAACGAATATTACGCGCGGCAGCACTTTACCATCTCATTGCTTCATCCCATGCGTTATTTCCTGCATCAACCCTGGCTGAAAGGCTACAACGCCCAGTATTATTCGGTATCAGCCGTTACCGGCGGTCCCACTATGTTGTACTTTTATCCGGCGCGGTTCTGGATAGACCAAAAACTGAAGCATGCCATGCAGCGTTAATGCTACAATAGTGGGAATGTGAAAAATGCTTTTTAATAATAGTGATTACTTTTTAGTCTGCGGATAAAATATGTTGAAATTCAAAATGGATTACAAATGGATAGCATTATCGGTCACCACCGTCGGTATTTTTATGTCCGGTCTGGACCAGAGTATCGTGGTCGTAGGATTACCTACTGTACTGCAATATCTACATGCGGATATCGTACACGGAATCTGGATTATCACCGGTTATAAACTGATGATGACGATACTGGCGGTCATTCTCGGGCGGTTGGCAGATATGTACGGCAGGGTCAGACTCTATAATCTGGGTTTTGCTATTTTCACTATCGGTTCACTACTATGCGCCTTGTCCCGCACCGGCGAGCAGCTCGTCATTTTCCGTTTTCTGCAGGGCGCCGGCGCAGCTTTAATAGCGGTTAATAGCGTCGCTATCATCACCGATGCTTTCCCCCAAAATGAGCTCGGAAAAGGTTTAAGCCTCAACATCATGGCCGCGAACCTGGGCGCCATCTCCGGATACACTCTCAGCGGCATTATGATCACCTATTTCGGCTGGCAATCAATATTCTGGATCAATGTGCCCATCGGCATTTTCGGGACGGTCTGGGGATATATGCGGTTAAAAGAGATTTCCAGACAACCTGTCGGTCAAAAATTCGATTATGCCGGTTCAGCTTTGTATTGCATCGGCCTGGCCACTATTCTGCTCGCACTCACTATCGGCGACCCAACCTCGGCGCGTAATCTCACGATCCTCGCCTGTGGAGTAGCATTCTTTATCGCCGTGATATTTGTCGAACTAAGACAAAAATACCCCACACTGGACCTATCACTTTTTAAGATCAGGTTATTTGCCGCCGGCAGCACCGCCAGTTTTATGAACGCGTTAGCTTTTAACTGCGGCCCATTCCTAAGGTCGTTATTCCTGCAGCTTGTCCTTGGTTACAGCGCGGCAAAAACAGGTATTTTACTGATCCCGATGGAAATTGTCATTTTTGTTGTCAGTCCAATCAGCGGCAGACTGGCTGACAGATACGGCGGCCAGATTTTGAGTACAATCGGTCTTTTGTTTAATGCCGCCGCTCTATTCTGGTTTTCCACGTTAAACGAGCATTCCTCGTACAGCGCGATATTGATCAGTCTGTTCCTGCTGGGTTTGGGTATGGCGCTTTTCGCTTCTCCTAATGTCACTTCGGTGATGGGTTCGGTCCCGCCGGAAAAGCGCGGAGTCGCTAACGGTATCAGAATGACGATCAATCAGACTGCCGGTGTGATGAGCGTGCCGCTTTCTTTACTGTTAATGACACTGGTCATGCCGTACGATCGTCTTTCGCAGATAACCAGCAGCAGTCAACTTGTCGGCGCTAACGAAATCCCCCAATTTGTCAGGGCGGTAAACAATGCCTGTCTGATACTCGGCATTATTACCTTACTGGCCATTATTCCATCTATTTTAAGAGGCCAGAAGCAAAAACTGGTTAGCTGAAATGGTTTCAATTGTTATAATGGCTGCTGAGACTTGCGGTAGCAGTTGACCCAATTCAAGACTTCAATGAAACAAGTACTGAAATAACGAGTTAAATAGTGCTATAAATGCTACAATGTTATAACATTAGGGGTCTCGTAATATATTGATTTTTAAAGGAAGATTGTTGTGGAAAAGTTAGTCTTATCGGAGTTAAATTTTGAATTATTAATCGGCAGAATCTACCACACTATGGTCGTTTTCAGAAAGAACGAATTGAATAAATATCAAATTTCTCCCCGCCAACTTTACGTTCTGCATGTTATCGACGGACTTGGTCCAAAAGCAACTGCATCCGAGATTTGCAAAATAGTTGCCAGGGACATTCATGTTATCACTAGACTATCAATAGACCTGGAAAAAGAAGGGTATATAAAAAGGGTCAAAAACACGCCAAAATCAAAAATATTGAACTTCGTCTTGACTGAAAAGGGCGCCGGAATGCTGAAGATCAGTTGGAAAAGTAAAAAGATCGATAGACTATTGGCAAGTATAGATAAAAAGGAATATCAACAAATGGAATCAACCTTGATCGAAATCTCAAACATCTTAAAAAGAAATCTTAAAACCTAAATTTTTCCGGTTTTCAAGGAGCGGCATGCCGACTCAAACTAATTTCTCCATTTATATGCCCATAAATATCTGACTCCGATCTTTCACGATCAAATTGTAAATTCATGGTAAATTAGTCCCGTTTAAAGACTTAATTGTTCAGCTATTTTTTTACGTAGCTTCTCCTATTCTTACATAAACCGCGATCCCTCCCCCCAGGGGGAATCCGCTGTGTTGACAAATTATTTTGTCTCTGTTATGATTTCAGCCAAGCTAAAGTACATACGTACAATCATATGTCGTTTTGGTAAGAAACTGCTTAATTTAGAATCAATATTCGGGGGAATTCATTAGGATCAGGATAATAATCAGCAAGTATGTTCTAAAAATTAATGGGAGGGTCAAATGAAAAGAAAAATGATCGGGGTGGTTCTAACTTGTCTGCTCTCGGTATCCTTGATTTTGTCATCATGTTCTAACTCGACCACTACATTTACCACTTCGTCGACTGCTGCTTCTAAACCTACTTCTACTTCCACTTCAACACTGACATCTACCGGGATAGTGGTATCAACTACCAAAACCAGTAGTGTAGTAACCACCACCACAGGAAATTGGTGGGATAAATTGGGAGTTCCGCAATATGGTGGCGAAATGGTTCTGCGCGTCAATAAGACCATTGTGACCTGGGACCCCTATTTCGGTGGATCGACCTCAAGTATCATGCAAGGCTGGCTGGAGAAATTGCATGCCGATGACTGGACGCTGGACCCGGCAATATTTGATTATAAAATAATGTTCCACCCGCCTGAATATGTGAAAGGCAGCCTAGCAGAAAGTTGGGAAATGCCCGATGCAAGCACCTATGTTGTTCATTTACGGAAAGGAATCCACTGGCAGGACATACCGCCGGTTAACGGCAGGGAGTTTACCGCTGACGATGTAGTTTGGCACTATAACCGTTTTACAGGCATGGGTAGCGGCTTTACTAAACCCAGTCCTTATTATCTTAGCAACGCGATAATAACTGCCATGACCGCGGTCACTGCCGTTGACAAGTATACTGTTTCTTTCAAGTTTAAACAGGCTAACACTGAGGTGATAATCGAGACCCTTCAAGGGCCGGCCAACCAGAATTTATTGGAGGCGCGCGAAGCAGTAGAAAAATGGGGAGATATTCAGGATTGGCATCATGCCATCGGGACAGGCCCCTTTATTTTGACAGATTTCGTGGATGGAAGTTCGGCGACTCTGGTTAAGAACCCCAATTACTGGGGATATGACGAAAGATACCCACAGAACAAACTCCCTTATGTGGATAAAATTACTTATCTCATCATTCCCGACATCATGACGGCTTTAGCGGGAATGCGCACCGCCAAGCTAGACGTCATGGATGGAGTTGCTCTGCAGCAAGCTCAATCAATACAAAAAACTAACCCTGAAATATTACAGGTATTTGTTCCTGCTTCCGGCGCGACTACCTTAGACCCCAGAAATGATGTGGCGCCTTTTAATGACATCCGGGTTCGAAAAGCAATGCAAATGGCGATTGACCTGCCAACCATCGCCAGTAGCTATTATGGCGGCAGCTGCCTGCCGTACCCCGCGACATTAACATCGATAGATCTCAAGGGGTGGGGGTGGCCGTATGATCAGTGGCCGCAAGCTCTGAAGGACGAGTATGCTTATAACCCGACGGGGGCAAAGAAGCTTCTGGCTGATGCAGGTTTCCCCAATGGGTTTAAAACTAATGTAGTGGCCGATAATGCAGGCGACCTGGATTTGTTACAGATAGTTAAGGCTTATTTTACCCAGGTGNNCGTAAGTATGAACAACTATCCTATAAATCGGGCGGGGTACTTGGCATTACTTTTGAGCCAACCAGACAGGTTCAACGGTTTCAGTCAGGAACTAACAGCCTTTTGGTTAACGACCCGACTTTTGACTCGTTCTACACCAAGGCGATGGCAAGTACGACTATAGATGAAGTGAAAAAAGTGCTGAGAGATGCGAACGAATATGTCGCTCGGCAGCATTACACAATCTCCTTACTTTCACCGCGGACATATGCCCTCTATCAGCCATGGATTAAAGGTTACAACGGACAAGACCGGTCGATTCTGACACAAACTATCGCTCCTCTCTTTTTATCATTCTATGGAGCGCGAATCTGGGTGGATCAGAAACTTAAAACCTCCATGGGACACTAGATGCTTATTTTTCGGAAGGTGTGCAATAATGGCGATAGATAAAAGAGATTTGCCCGAAAAGAAGCCCGGCGGGAAATTGGTTGACCCTGCGGAGAAAAAACAGGATGCTCTTACTTCAGGTAAAAATTTGCAGGGCATTCAAAATGAATATGCGCCCAAGCAGGACCAGCTGATGAGAAGGAGGCTGCTTGCCAATATCGGGGTTAAGCCGGCCAAGCCAACCTCGGAGAACCTCATCATCCTCAGCTGCTCTGCCGTTAACGGCTGGGCCACCATGCAGGTGCGCTCTTTCCTGTGGCTGCTGGACCGCCTGGGGATTGACTATACTTACCTCACCCTTCCGGAAAAAGAATACTGTTGTGGTTGGACCAACGTCAGAAATTCCAATGGCGAAGAGAAAGTTAAGGCTTTCGACACTTCGAAGAACTGCATCGGTTTGAATATTGCACAGGCCCGGAAAATCGGGGCCAAAAATATGTTTTACTTTTGCCGCTGGTGTAATACCGCGGCGCAATATGCCTTCCCCGGTATTGACATCACGCAGCGCTATCACCTTGACCTTCTGGTTGAGGCCCTGAAACAGAAACCTTACCCTTTTAAAATGGAGCGGCCGACCCGCGTTGCTTATTATGAAGGTTGTCACAAAGGCCATGAGATCCTGGTGCCAAATTGCAGGTTCGATTGGCCTGCCTACCGTAAGCTGCTTGATGATATAGATAGCCTCGAAGTGATCGATCTGCCGTCGAAGGTTTGCTGTACGGTA
>PMBW01000321.1 GCA_003153075.1 Dehalococcoidia bacterium
TTCGATAACAAGCGGATTGCGATGCTGATTGACGGCGAAAACGCCCAATCGTCATTGATTGATAAAATGGTGGCGGAAACAGGCAAATACGGTTTGGTCACGGTGCGCCGCATTTACGGCGATTGGACGACACCGCAGATGAAAAGCTGGAAGGATATCCTGAACGACCACGCCATCCAGCCGATTCAACAGTTCCGTTATACCATCGGAAAAAACTCTTCGGATGCCTCACTGATTATCGATGCGATGGATATTCTCTACGAAGGCACTGTGCACGGGTTCTGCCTCGTCTCCAGCGACAGCGACTATACCCGCCTGGCCACCCGTATCCGCGAAAAAGGCCTGTTTGTCATGGGCATNNCGGAAAACCTGCTGCCGGAAAAGAAGGCTATCAAGTTCGTCCCCCACCAGCAGGAAACGGTTCCCGGCAACGTCCCGAATGTCGCCAACGTCACCAACGACCCGTTGCCTCTACTGAAAAATGCCTTCGACCTCGCGGAGCAAGAGGACGGCTGGGCATTCCTCGGAACTTTAGGCGGACGCCTGCGCCAGCTTGACCCCGGCTTTGATTCCCGCACCTACGGCTTCAACCAGCTCTCCCAGCTGGTCAAAGCCCAAAAAGACACCTTCGAAATCAGGGAAAATAAAAGCCGCAGCGGTCCCTCATTGATTTATATCAGATTAAAAGAACAGGGGAATACACTGTAAAAATTAAGGAACCTTGAAATTTCGTTGGGAAATAGTATTCCATGAAACAAATACTTGTTCCACCAACCATATTCATTTCTTCAACAGTGAAGGAATTCGCTGATATCAGATCTGCATTGGCACATAATCTCCGTGCATTGGGATTTTTTGTATATTTATCAGAATCAAATGAGTTTGAGATTCGTGGTGACCGTTCTGCCATGGATGAGTGTTTTACCAACATCCGAAAAAGCGACGTCTTTATTTTAATAGTCGGAAAAACAAAGGGAACTCCATTCATTGATGATATATCAGTGACACGTCAGGAATTCAGAGTCGCAAGAGAAGCATCATTAAATCAATCAAGACCACGTTTGCTATTATATTTAAGAAATGAAGCTGAGGCAACTCTAGATTCTAACACTGTAGATGGCGCTCATCTTGCTTCATTTATCAACGAGATACAAGAACCGCAGAATCCCCAAACCCCAAATTTTTTACACCGTTTTAATGACTCTGACGACCTAATGAAGTCGTTAGAAACCAATTTAAATTTAGGAAGAAACTTAGCGGAACAAATGTTCCGACATGTATTATTAAATGAATTACTTGAAAATCTTTCGTCTATTTTGGAACGCAAAGATAAATTAGTAATTACACATAATTCTTACTTTAGCAATACAAGGGATCAAATACAACTGACAACTAGTGATATTGGTAATGCCGATAAATACATTAATATCACTCGTGAGCACGCTAAATCAATAATTTATCTGCTCACTGGGAAAGCTGGCACGACTTTGAAAACGAATGTCATCGAAGATGCTATTGAACAAGGTTTACTTCTGTCGTTCAATTCAGCTACGGGGCAGTTAACAGAATCACCTCTTCATAATGCAATGAAACTGGCACTAAAGGATATACAAGCAATTCAGGTTACGGACTCACATCCTAATGATAATAAGTGGGACATCAACATATTAGCTGCCATATCAATGGGTATTAAACGAAACGCGCTTAAAATCCAGGTTCGTGCCATCGACTTAGTTTATCTGCTTCACTATTATGATTGTATAGAAAATGTTTTTCAGGGGCATTTAGCTATATGTCAGGTTTTACTCGGGGTTTGTGATATCCTACCACAATATCAACGCAGGCCAAGTACACCACTTGGGGAAAACATGGAAAACCAAATAAATAATGAGACTATTACTGCTTCTGAAGTTTCTCAATTAATAACGAACGGATTACTTTCAATTGGCAACCAGATCTCGAAATAATATTTGGCGTATTGCAAGAACAATGACATAGTTGCATTTTATCGTTATATTCAGAAGCAGCATCTTTAAAACCGTTCCGGCCTGCTCGAGAATTCTGTATCTTACCCCTCTTCCCCATCCCACCAGCTTTGATACGCGGGACCGTACGGGCCGGTGGTGAAGCTTTCGCTGCCGATCTCTCCCCAGTGCCCGGAATACTGGATCCACTGCATATCCTTCATCGGGAACGATTTTTCCCCCACGTTCACCGCGTTTTGCCGGCAATCCCATACCGGGCCTTTGCCATCCGTATTGTCATCTGGTAAAAGTGTTCCGCGCTCCCATTTGCCTGCCCAGGGATAGCTGGCGTGCGAATTCACCGCGGAATAGACCACCGGACGACTGTCGGCGGTCAAGGCATAGCCGTCATTCACTCCGGCGGCTGCTTGCCTGGTATACCACTTGCCTTCACCGTCGTGGGCGGCATAATAGATTTTATCGATGGTTTTCAGGTCGGCCTTCACCCTGACCGTGACGTGCTCCAGGTCAGCCTCATGCGCAGTTTGTAACGGGCCGCCGAGCAAGTTGCCGTTATAGCCGTAGAAGAAGATATATTGCACATCGTACAGATCAGCGTTCCCGGGCACAAACCGCACGTGCGCATAGCAGACCCAATCCGCTTGGCCGGTTCCCGCCCTGGTTGCCTTGCGGTACTCGTCCAGTGAATCGCCGCCCTTGACATCGGTTTCCTCTAGAAAGAACTCCGTCTGACTGCTGGAGAATCCCGACGGTTGATTACGGTCTTTCTGGGCCAACAAAGTGGACAGATTTACTTTCCCCATCGGCAGGACGCTGTCATCGAATCCCAATCTGACATTGTAGCGCATCCTTACTCGCGGTAAAAACCAGGGTACATTCGCCGGTAAATATTGTTCTTCCTGGGCCAGATAAACCACCGGCGCAAACCTGGTGATTAACTGCCCCTCGATCGAATCGTTGATGCCGTCCTTATCCGCATCAACAGCTGAACTTGAGGGCTGTGCCGATTGACTAATCGTCTGAGTCGTTAGCGGGTTCGTCGTATGGCGGCAACCTGTCAATACGAGAACAGAGATCAGTAAAATCGAAATCCCCGTTTTTATTTTGAAGTAAGCCATCTGCGAAACCTCAACTTTTAACCAGCATAACTCAGGCCAATAACACTGTCAATGATTAAATCAAGGATCACATTGTGGCAAATTGTCGTTGACTCTTCTTTAATAACAGGCCTATACTAAGGCGGAATCTGCAAAAGGAGGACGACCATGGCTGTCAAAGAGAAAGCAACCGAAGGTGAGAGTGTCTACAAGATCATCACGCTGGTTGGCACCAGCACGGAGTCCTGGGAGAAGGCGGCAGCAGCGGCAGTGAACACGGCGGCGAAATCGCTGCAAGACCTGCGAATTGCCGAAGTTGAGCAACTCGATATGCGTATCGAGGACGGTAAGATAATCGCTTATCGCGCCAAGGTCAAGGTTTCCTTCAAATATCACGGCGGTTAATAATTATTCAATCCCTGCATTTATCCTTTAAGAACCATCACTAACCAGACAATTGAGCCTATTTTAGCCCAATCGGGGATGTTATTTTATCTCATACAACTTGAAACTGCCGGCGAAGGCGCTCGTCTCAAGCAAGACTTAAGTCGGTACTTACTTTGCGAAGCCTGCGGAACAAATGCATACGCGGGGCGCAGCCCCTCTAACTAACATCCGCTTCCTTGAGACCCGCAGTTCGAAATACTTCCGTAGACTTTCTGATTTAGAAGAAAGTTGAAGGTCCCTTTCAACTGCGGTCGAAAGGGATATAATTGTTAAAGCAAAATGTACCGGAGGAGATTAAGAGATGGGGCGCTGTTGGATTTCTGACATCGGAAAGCTTGTATGCCGTTGGGCATATACGCCGGACAAGTAACAATTGCCGGTTTGCTTAAAGCCCCCGCCTTACTTGATCACCGCCGAAGGATGTTGCTGGAACGGATGTGTTCTCAACACCAGCGAATATAAGAAACGGTAATGCGTGTGCAAATGCTCGATATAATCCAGCCATTCCACCACCAGCCGACCATACAACCTTTCGATATCTCCGGCCAGGTGTTTCAGGTCCGCCTCCGGCAGGTTCTCCACGGATTTACGTGATTCCAATTCCTCGTCGAGGTGGGTAACGGCCCACAGCAAATCGGTAAAATGGTCGTGTTCCAGTAAACTGGGATTACCCAGCAAGGTCATTAAGAACTCGCGTTTCTTTGCGAAAAATACCTTTAGCTCCGCCAGATTCATATTGTGGTGGTCGATTTCGATTTTCAATTTTTCTGCGTAATCGGCAGCTTCCTTGAACTCTTTTTTACTCCAGGCTTCTTTCAGATTCAGGTGTTTTGAGATTTCCTCCCGGTTATTGAAGTTCTCCAGCAGGCCGTGCAGCAGATGATTGCCGACATCGTTAAAAAAAGCCCCAAGTACCATGTTCAGTTTTTGCAGCTTTACCTTACGCTCGCTCTGGTCGACAACCCGCTCAATGATCAACACCACGATCAGAATTTCCAGCGGCAAAAAAGCCAGGCTGCTCATCAGATAAAGAAAAAGGGTGTGCGTATCCTGGAAGATCAGGTAGTCGAGCGCATACAAAAGCACAGAAAGCAGCAGACATCCGATCGCCAGGTAACCAATAAAAGAGAATTTTTTCATATCGCTGCTCCTGATACTGATTTGTTACATATTATTGATTTATTATTGCAAAATTGTCCTGTATCAGGATATGACTTTGATTACTTATTATCCCGGCAACTAACCCGATTTTTTCAATTTGTTTCTTTCTCTATCCACTGCAAATAATCTTCATTACCGCCAACAATCGGCATGGCGATTATTTCCGGAACGGTGTAGGGATGGTTTTGTTTGACCAGCTCGATTAATTCATTGAGGAGCGCGGCGCGGGTTTTCACTATCAGCAAAAGTTCATCCGCGCTTTCGATCTTACCCTGCCACCAATAATGCGATTCCACTTTAGGGATAATATTGACGCACGCGGCTTTTCTCTCCGCCAGTAATATATCTGTGATTTTCTGCGCGGTTGCCGGGGAATCCACCGTGATCAAAACTACAACACAGGCTGTGTCCATTTTACACGCCTTTCCCAATACTCCATCCCGGCAGAGGCCGGGATCCCGACGGTTTATTTAGGTTCCGGATCAAATCCAGGTATTTAGTATTTAAAATTAGCTATTATTTAGCATTTCGAGCTTAGGATTTAGAATATTCTTTACCCGATGGCTAGCATCCGCTCCACTGCCGAAAGCGCCCGCACCCTGATATTCTCCGGCACGCTGATCACATGCTTCATATCCTGCAGCGACCACAGCACTTTTTCCAGCGTGATGCTCTTCATATTCGGGCAAACAGCTTTATCGTTGACCGGCACGAAATACTTGGAGGGGTTTTCGATCTTGAGCCTGTGTATGATCCCGGTTTCCGTGCCGATAATGAATCCGGGAGCCTTACTCTCGCGCACAAAACGCATCATTTGCCCGGTGCTCAGCACGGCATCCGCAGCGGCTTTAGCATCGGGACGGCATTCGGGATGCACCAGCGCCAGAGAGCCAGGATGCTTCTGTTTCAGTCTCAGAATGTCCTCCGGCAAGATTCTCATGTGTGTGGGACAGAAACCCGGCCAGAGGGTCATTTTCCGCCCGGTTTTTTCCGCTACCCATTGCCCCAGGTACTGGTCGGGGACAAACAGGATCTCTTTATCGGGAAGGCTGTTAACCACTTGCACGGCATTGCCTGATGTACAGCAAATGTCGGATTCGGCTTTGACCGCGGCGGTGGAATTCACGTAGCAGACCACGGTGGGATGATTCAATTCCTTTTTCCTGGCGATCAGCGCTTCCACGGTGATCATGTCCGCCATCGGGCAGCCGGCCTCGATTTCCGGCATCAATACGACTCTGTGAGGGTTGATGATATAGGCAGTTTCCGCCATAAAATGCACTCCGCAAAAGACAATTACCTCGGCGGTAGTTTTGGCGGCCTTCTGACTTAATTCCAGCGAATCGCCGGTAAAATCAGCAATATCCTGTACTTCTGAACGCTGGTAATTATGCGCAAGGATAACGGCATTCCGTTGTTTCTTCAACCGTATGATTTCACTGATGATATCGGTATTTACTGTTGTCATTTAAAGCTATTCTCCCATCAAAAGCAGAGCGCCAATATTCTACACTTCATTATCGTGATTATCAATCACCTTGATAGTATCGCCCGGTTCAATCATGCCGCCCTTCAACACCTTGCCGAAAACACCCTCTTTCGGCATCACGCAAGTCCCGACCTGTTTGGAAATGGCGCAGCCTGTGTGGCACACCTTGCCGATCTGAGAGATTTCCAGCACCACCTCTTTCCCGACCTTCACTTTAGTGCCGACCGGGATAGAAACAAGTTCGATGCCCTGGGTGGTCAGATTTTCGGCAAAAGCGCCGGGATTTAGAGAGAGACCTAACTTACGCATTTTATCGATGCTTTCATTCGCCAGCAGACTGACCTGGCGGTGCGTCGTGCAATCGGCATGGGCATCACTGACCATCCCGAATCCCACCCGGAATTCTCCGGCGGACACAGGATCCTTGCTGGTGCCCTTTTTATCACTTCTGCAAACTGCGATCACTTTCCCCGTTTTCTGCATAAATTGCTCCTCTTGTTATTCAGTGTAGCACACGCTCAATTGTCCCGCCACNNATCACCATATCATCCTCATAGAAAACAGCAGCCTGTCCCGGCGTCACGGCCATCTGCGGGTCAGTAAATTTCACACCTGTTTTGTTATCATCAATCGGACTAATCACAGCTTCCGCTTCCGCGTGGAGATAACGGATCCTGGTTTTAAATGTCCTCGGTTCCGTTAATTTATCGAAGGGGATCCAGTTCAGGTCAGTGACTGTAAACTCGCGGGAATAGACGTCCGCTTTTTCCCCGACTATCACCGTATTACTCTGACTATCTATTTCCACGACGTACAACGGCCCGGAGGAGGATATTCCCAACCCTTTTCTTTGCCCGATCGTATAATCGATGACGCCGTGGTGCGTCCCCAGCAAGTTGCCATTTTTAGCTTTTATCGCTCCCGCAGGCATTTCAGTGGTCATGCGGCTGCGTAAAAACCGGGCGTAATCATTATCCGGAATAAAGCAGATCTCGCGGCTTTCTTTCCTTTTTACCGAGGGTAAGTCCATCTCCCGGGCTATTTTCCTGACACTGTCTTTGGTCATATTCCCCAGCGGGAAAAGCGCCTGCGCAAGCTGAGACTGCGTCAGTTTATACAGAAAATAAGACTGGTCGCGAGTGCGGTCGATGCCCTTCTTGAGTAGATATCTGCCGTCCGCGGCGTGTTTTTCGATGCGGGCATAGTGTCCGGTTGCCATCATATCCGCCCCCAGTTCCCTGGCCTTCGCCAGCAGCGCGCCGAACTTGATCAACCGGTTGCAATAGACACACGGGTTGGGCGTTTTACCCAAGCCATACTGCCGGCAAAACTCATTGATTATTTTTTCCTCGAAAATATCCCTTAAATCGACATGGTCAGACGGTATGACCAGAGCCTGCGCGGCGTCGCGGGCGGCTTGTACCACATCTTCCGACTGCGTTACTTGCATCGTCAGCCCGAAGACTTCGTGCCCCTCGCGTTTCAGCAGCGCAGCCGTCACCGAGGAATCCACCCCGCCGCTCATCGCCACCGCGATCTTCACGGCTGGTCCCTCCGCATCAAGTTGATCTTGCCCCACACACCCATTTTATCGTTAATGATCACGGCTACTCCGACTAATCCAGGCACACTGCGGGCATATTCCAGCGCTTTTTCGATATCTGTCTCGATTTGGACGATATTGCCGATCGCGGTGGCTGCCGCGTCCGCTAACGCCGTTGAAGGAGAGAGGACGACAACCGCATCCGACTTGCCGAAACTCAATGAATGTCCCACCGTGCCCGAAGAAGTACACACTCCCAATGGAGTATCAAAAGGCTCTATTTTCAGCGCGACTTTGCCTGTCAGAGGAGATTCTTCACCGGCATAGACGCCAACCAACCGTGATTTAGCGGTTTTCAGAAAGATATCGCCGCCGTTTTCCACGATGATTTCGGAGGAGTATTTAAGCAGGTCTTTGCCGACATACTCGGCAAAAGCGCCGGCCACCGCAGCCATCGGGCCGACATTAACCTTCTCTGCTGCTTCTTCCATTGTCCGGGCGATTGCCGGAGCATCATCGCCGACCGGAAATGGGACGAGCGCCGTCCGGAATCCGGGATGGCGGGCAATATAGTTTTCCAGCAAGGCGCGCTGCCGCTGGACAATCTCCAGGGCCTTGTCCTTAAAATTTTTGCGGGCGCGGATATAGAGGTCGGTCTCCTTCACTACGACGTTAAAGGAAACGAGGTCTCTATCCTTTGACCAGTCCCGGTAATAGCGGGGTTGATAATCAGGTGTTTTCACGGATTTCGATCCTCCGAGTTGTCTCTTACTATAGCTATTTTTATTCAGGTACACCCTCACCCTAGCCCTCTCCCACCCTGGGGAGAGGGAACTAACCGGTTGTATTAAGAGGGCTCAGTATGACAAACAAAATGTCAATGTTCTGAAAGGTTTTCCAGTTTTTTCAGGCGCTCTTCGATTTTATCCTGATGGGTAATGATCGCCTGTAGAGCGTCGTTGATGGGATCGGGGAGAGTGCCGTGCTCCAGATTGAATACTGTTTCGCGGCGGTCCTCAACGATTTTACCGGGAATGCCGACGACGGTTTTACCCGCGGGCACCGGATTTACAACGACGGAATTAGCGCCGACGCGCGCGTCATCACCTATCAGAATCGGCCCAAGCACGATCGCCGCCGCGCCGATGACCACCCGGTTGCCGATGGTGGGGTGCCGTTTATGTTTTTCCAGACTGGTGCCGCCCAGAACCACACCCTGGTAGATCAGAACATCGTCGCCGATCTCCGCAGTCTCACCGATAACAACTCCCATTCCATGATCGATAAAAAACCGCTTACCAATTGTAGCACCAGGGTGAATCTCGATGCCGGTATAAAATCGGGTTACATGTGAAGTTAAACGTCCGCAAAACCGCATTTTATGCGTCCAGTAAAAATGCGCCACACGGTAACCCCAGAGCGCGTGCAGACCGGGATAACAGAACAGGATTTCCAGGACACTTCTAGCAGCCGGGTCACGGTCAAAAACGGTTTTAATATCCGCGCGTAATGTTTTAAACATATTTCGCCTTCTTTATACTGATCAGCAAACTAAAGTACACTTGTTCAATTACACTGATTCGGACTCGATCTGTTCTTCTTTCTGTTTTTGACAGGCGATCAAGTCTCGCAGGGTTTTTGAATTGAGCACCTCTTCCATTGCAGATTGTACTTCACTCCAGACATCCCTGGCAGCACATTGTGAAGAACGGGGACAAGCCGCGGCATCAGCGACACAATCCACCAAAGCCAGCGGGCCTTCGCAAACACGGACAATATCAATCAATTTGATCTTGTCGGGAGAACGGGTTAAAGTAAAACCACCACGGGCGCCGCGGGTACTTTTCACCAGTCCCGATGTTTTGAGAATCAGAAAGAGCTGTTCCAGGTACCTTTGCGAAATCTGCTGGCGCGCGGCAACGTCCTTTACGAACACCAACCCCTCGTCATAATGCTGTGCCAGGTCGAGCATTGCCCGCATACCATATCTACCCTTTGTTGACAGTTTCATATTGTTTTATCCATTATTATTACTATTTTACTGATATATTTATTATAGGTTATCGGTAGTGTCCGGTCAAAAGGGGCCCAGAAAAAGATATAACCCTCGCCATCTCCATCAAGTGCGAGGGAACTAGCAAGGAGATGGGTAATTAGTACTAAAAGGGGTCGAATTCGTTGACTTGCAATTCCGTTTGCACTATAATCCCTCTCACTTATGAAAATATTAAAAGGGTTTACCCTTGCTTTACTGAGTATAATATTAATAATTTCGTTAAGTATTTTTGGCATTGCTTACAGCATCAACCAGGTTATTCTAAACCCTGATTACATGGTTAAAACGCTTAAAGATATCAGTTTCGCGGATGCGCTGCAGGAGGCGATCAACCAGCAAAACAACAGCGATGATTTGGCACCGGAATTTCAAGCTGCACTGATTGACTCTGTAAGGAAAATGGAACCGGTGATCAAAGACAGAGTGGGCATCGCAATTGAGAATAGCTATACTTATCTCAAAGGACAAAGGAGCGTGCCTGATTTTAAGGAAACGTTAAGCAAGTCGGTGATGAATCCCCAGTTTGTAGCTGATTTGCTGGATCAAATCGACATCTCACAACTGGCAGATAAAGCATTAGCAGAACAAATCGGGACGCAAGCCGGGTTCTCAGATAACTTTAAAACCGCCCTGATATCCGCCATCGATAAAAGTGAACCTGATTTAAAGAAACAGATTGTCAGCGCGTCAGACCCGATATTCAAATACCTGCTGATGCAGACACAGAGCCTTGATCTGAAAGGCACTCTGCGGCAGACTGTACTCAGTAATAGCATGATCAGCGAGATACTGAGTAATCTTGATACCACGGCGATAACGAAAGACATTCTGACCGGCTATATCGGGGAACAACTGCCGCAGGGTATTCAATTAACGAGCGCACAGATCGACCGGGTAGTGGCAGCGCTGCAACCCGCGGTAAAAACAGCGCTTTCCGACGCATCCGGTAATTTCGCCGATTACTTTACAAACCAACTTTACCTTGAAGGTCCCGCTCGCATCAGCCATGCCTACTGTAAAAACAGTAGCCAGGGAGGCATTCACAACCCAACTGCCGGCTGCGCTGCAGGGCGCCTCGCAAGCTGATATTAATACTGCCTTTAATCAGTACTACACCGATTTCGCTCAGACCATCCCGGCTACCTACAACATCAGTTCGAGCGAGTTGGGGATCGGCACCGGCGGTGAAATTGTTGATTCAATTAACAGTGCGCAAACCAGTCTTGCTAATGGGAGAAACAGCATCGATAACGCCAGCAAGGATTTTGAAAAAGGTTTAACGGAGGCCAAACCGTACGTGGGGTATTTCCGAGCCGGGTTTGCCGGAGTAATTGCGCTGATCGTGCTTGTGATACTGGGAATCATCCTGATATACCGCAACGTAAAAAACGCCTGCCTGAATCTAGGTATTATCTTCACCTTCTGCGGCGCATCTGCACTGGTCACTGTGTTGATTAGCAGAAGTATCGCGAATTATGAAATAGGGAACGCCAACATACCCAATTCTTTCAGAGACATCCCTAAGACATTATTGAAAGACGGCCTTTCGCCACTGCAAACGGTCAGCCTGGTCTATTTGATCGGTGGATTACTACTGATCGCTGCAGCTATTATTTATCCGAGGATGCAGCAGAAGAAAGCGGAATAGAGCAATCAGCAATAGTAATGAGTTGTGAGTTTCCAGTAATTAGTTTTAAGTTAAAAATCGAAATAAGATTCTGTCCCACTGGAAGGAGGCAGGCTCAACTGAGGATGTTCTTTACTAATTCAGCGATATATTTGGCAATTGCGGGAGCGGAGGTGAGGCCAGGTGATTCAATACCGATGAGATCGATCAATCCGGGCAGGCCTTTGTCCGACTCATC
Organism: Dehalococcoidia bacterium; assembly: GCA_003153075.1. The sequence continues at coordinate 11,644 of PMBW01000321.1, forward strand.
GCGGATAACATAGTCGCGGAAACCGTCACCTTTAGCCTGCAGTTTGGGACGGATACCGGCGAAATCCGGCGCGAGGTCGTCAATTTCGATCGACGGCAAATACCGACGGGCGGCCTGATAAAAATCTACCCGGTCGCGCTCATCAACCGTGTACTCAATATTATCCACATATTTAGTATTAGGCCCGAGCCGCATACTGCCGTCAAGAGCAAGTGTGACATGCGTGCCTAATCCTGCCTGTTCCGGGACAGGGTAAACCAGCCTGTTCACCAACCGCCTGATCTTAGGGTTGAGGCTGAAGTATGCGCCCTTGCAATAGTGCAGTCTATACCCGACTTTTTCAATATCGATACCTGCCATTTGCGCAATTCGGTCGCTGAATAAACCCGCCGCGTTGATCACCACACTGCAAGTGAATGCGTAGTTCCCTTCACTGTCATGGATTCCTACTTCGTATCCCCCGGTAATTCTGTCAATACTTTTCACCTCAGCGCCAAAGATAAAGGCAGCGCCGTTCTCTTTAGCGCAACCGTAAAAAGTTTTCATTAGATCGTGAGAATCAACCACTCCGGTAGAGGGGGAAAGCAACCCAGCGGCAGCTTCTACATTTGGTTCCAGTAGCTTGATTTCATCACGGGTAAGCATTTGCAGGCCGCTGATGCCGTTCTTGATGCCCTGGTTGTACAGTTTTTCCACAGCTTTGGTCTCAGTGTTATCAGCTGCGACAATCAGTTTGCCGAGCCGTTTGTGATCGATACTGTATTTTTCGCAGAATTCATATAGCAGCTGATTGCCTTCGACACAAAATTTTGCTTTAAGCGAATCTGCGGGATAATACATACCCGCGTGGATAACCTCGCTGTTACGGCTGCTGGTTTCGAGGCCGAATGTGCGGTTTTTCTCAACAACAAAGACATTTTTATTGGTACGGGAAACTTCGGCGGCAATTGCCAATCCTACCACACCCGCGCCGATAATGATGATATCGATTTCGTTAGACATAGATGGTCTCCATCTGCTCCTGAATAAAAGTATACCACGCAGGCATAAAACGTTTGAACCCCTCCCGCCTGAGGCGGACCTCCGTACATTTCAAATGCGGTTATATCCTTTTTTACTGCGGTCGAAAGGGCCATCCAATTTTCTTTTGAATCAGAAAGCCCACGGGTATTTCGCCTGAAATGGACTCATACTGTAGTGTACGGTAATAAATTGTATTTGCGCAATAACGAATAAAATCCGGATTTTGGGTATAGAGAGACCGTCGCTATTTTGAGGGTCGCAATTTGGATTTTGAGCCCAAATGTATGCGTAAATACCAAATCCCAAGCTCCAAATCCCAAACAAATTCAAAATACTAATTTAGCTAACAGCTTTCAGTTTTTGATTCCGTCTCTGTGAACAGTGAGGGAACTAACAGGTAGAGAGCAGCGAAGTGTAGGCGAATTAACACACTCAAATACCAGATGCTTCGCTCCATTACCATGGATTCATTATAATCGAGGGCTCAGCATGACAAGCGGGCAGTGCCGTATAGGGCCCAGAACAATCAGGCAGGCCTATGGTTAAGTTTGGTCATCTGGATCCCGGCTTTAGCCGGGATGGATGGCTTATAGTGTATAAGAATAATAACAAACACAGGCGCGGAGGTCTGTGCCACTATTCTGAGCCGGAGACTTCGGGCATGCTAAAAGGGTATATCTAACACTAGAGATAATACGAGAAAGGGAGCTTCCTGTAAACACAAGAAGCTCCCTTTCTCAAAATAATGAATGCTTTTTGAATTAGACCCAGCCGCGCAGTTTCATTGCTTCAACTACACGTCCTACCGCGAGGACATACGCTGCCTGTCTCATGTTGATCTTGAATTTCTTACTGGTTTCCAGCACGGAAAGATAGGCGGAGGTCATCTTTTTATCCAGCCGCTCGTAGACAACATCTTCTTCCCAGGGGTACATGTAGAAGTTTTGTACCATTTCAAAATAGGATACGGTAACGCCGCCGGCATTGCAGAGGAAATCAGGAATCAGGTGCACGCCATTTTTGTAAAGGATGTCATCTGCTTCCGGTGTGGTCGGGCCGTTGGCCAGTTCGGCGACAATTTTCGCTTTGACCTTGCCTGCGTTCTTTTCGGTGATAACATTTTCGATGGCGGCCGGGATCAGAATATCGACATCAAGAGTCAATATTTCTTCATTTGTAATCTGTTTGCCTTCTTTCATGTTACAAACCGATTTGGTATCTTCCTTGCATTTGAGTGCTTTATCCGGGTCAATACCTTTTTCACAGAATCTGCCGCCGCGGCTGTCAGAAACAGCCAAAATCTTTGAACCGAACATTTCCTGGCATAATTTGGCGGCATAGTAACCGGCGTTGCCGTAACCCTGCACGGCGAAAGTGGCTTTGCTGAGATCAATTTTCAGCGCTTTAGCAGCTTCGCGGATGGTGAACATACCACCGCGGGCTGTCGCATCGCCGCGGCCTTTGGAACCGCCGACGGCCAGAGGTTTGCCGGTAATGACACCGAATTGGGTTTTGCCGGTGATGATAGAATACTCATCCATCATCCAGGCCATGATCTGCGGAGTAGTATAAACGTCGGGCGCGGGAACATCTCTTTCCGGGCCGATGAATTGAAATACATTCCGCATATAAGCGCGGCTTAATCTTTCCAGTTCGCCGGTTGATAATGATTTGGGATCACAGATAATGCCGCCTTTGCCGCCGCCGAGGGGAATATCAACCATGGCGCATTTCCAGGTCATCCAGGCGGAAAGAGCGCGGACTGTATCGATTGTCTCTTCAGGATGGAAACGGATGCCGCCTTTGGCGGGACCGCGGGCATCATTGTATTGCACCCGGAATCCTTCAAAGACCTTGAGTGAACCGTCATCCATACGGACGGGCATGAAAAAGTGAAGTTCCCGCATCGGGTGTTTGAGAACTGCGGTGATCTGGGGGTCAAGCTTCAGAATTTTTGCGCAGGTGTCAATCTGTGACTGTACGATTTCAAATGAATTTTGTTGTTTTGCCATTATTAGCTCCCTTTTACTTATTAATAATATTTATATCCTAAGAGTTAACATTAATTTTTATATTTTTCCGATATGTTTCACTCCTTAAGTAATTAATGTCAGGATACGAGATTTTTAACACTGGTCAGGCTCTGGTAATTGACGACGGTGCTCATCGCATGGCTTTCAGACGGGATGCCCGCTTCTTCAGCGGCAGCGACGGGATTCAAACCGCCTTTCAAGATGATGCCGATGCGGTTAAGTTCAACGGGGATTTCACAAACAGGTTCGCTGGCATTACCCATGATCAGCAGCCCGCCGATACCGACCTCTTTGAGCTGCGTCACGACATTTTCAACGATCGGACGGCAAAGCGCCGGAACCTCACGGTAATTCGCCAGGATTTTACCTTCGCCTTTTTTCGCCACTTCCAGCACGGAAGTCATCCTGGCGCGGATGAACACCTCTGAGGGATCCATCGACGAACCGGCATAGTTTATCAACTCAGCGAAACGCAAAGGAGCGTGATTTTTAATTTCAATAATGCCGCCGAAACGTGAGTCTATGGGAATACCGGCTTTCAGCAGAGTGCCGTTGACCACCACGCTGCAAACGGTAGCCAGGGCAGTTTTGCCGGTTGGCACTATCGTATCGCCGATTTTCTCACCTGCGGCAGCTGTCACCACTAAATCACTGACGCAAAGTCCTCTTTCAAAAACAGGTTTCATGATTTTCAACGCATCGCTGAATTTATCCTCCGGGAAGAAGGAAACATTTACCGGCACCATTCCGGCGCGGCGGGTAGGGTCGAAATTGGTACGGAAGGACAGCAGTTCGATGCGGGAAATAGCAAATCCGACCTTGTCCCGCACTAATGCGCTCTTTAATTCTTTAGCGCCGGCGTCAGTGATCAAACGGCCATCCCGGCCAATCAGTCTGGTCAAGCCGCGCTCATCCATAATTTTCAGATGGTAGCGTACCGCCCGTTCACCGAGTTCAATGCCGTACGATTTCAGGCGCTGGGCAATAATCCGCGCGCCGACCGGTTCCTTCGACTCCTGCAGAGCCTTGAGAATGGCAATCACTTTCCGTTTGGCGTCCTGAACTTCTGTGCCAATCATTTTTATCACACTCTTTTAAACGGCAACCGTTTTCCTAGTGCCATTTTTTATTAGTGTTTTTAATAATAAAACAAACGATCGGCGGTGTCAACATTGGGGGGGGCAGCACATTGGGGGCAAGGATAGTTACCGGTGATGAGTTAGAAGTTGTGAGTCTGGAGTCAATATTTTAGACAAATATCAAGTAAATAACAGAGCGAGAGGGTAACGAACCGGATCCTTCGCAAGTTAATCGTTGAGAATAGTAATACCAAGTGCCCGGTCTGACAAATGGATTGCGGCCTTTGCCGGAATGGATGAATGAAAATGGGGTATCGAAATGTTTGCCTATGCATTGCTTAGGCGTTCAAAATTGATTCTAAATAACACTTAGAAACGGCGGCGGCGTGATTGTATTTTGAAAAGATAACCGGCGGCCAGACCTACCGCCAAACCACCGAAATGCGCCTGCCAGGCTGTGCCCTGTGATAAAGAAAGTACAGCAAGAATAATTATTACAATCCAAAGGTCAATGGGAATTGGTATAAAAAGAAACGATACCTTCAAACGCGGTACCAGTATGACTAAAAGACCGCCCAGCGCAAAGATAGCCCCTGAAGCGCCGACTGCAACGGCAGATGGACCGGCTAAAAGCAGGAAGAGCGCATTGCCCACCAAGCCACCGATGAAATAAACCAGGAAAAACCTGGCCTCCCCGACAAGCGCTAACACATACATACCATAAAAATAGAGGGTGATCATATTAAACAGGATATGGTAAATGCCGTCGTGGGCAAACATGGAGGAGACTATCGTCCAAGGTTGACTGGCGATAGTTGAAGAGCTAACCCCAATTTGGTCGAATAATGCCGGAGACAAACCAAAAGGCGAATGGGAGGCGATGCTCGTCGCGATATATATCAGAACGTTGACAGAGATCAGCACATACAGCGGGGTTAAATTTACACTACGAGGATTTCGAAAACTCACTTTTTACTACCTTAAGATAATTGTACCGTGTCACTGCCAGGCGAATCAAGATTGAGAGTAATTAGTAAAAAAATGGTGGAGAGTACTTCTTTAAGGCACTCTCCACCCAAATTTCAGTCTTACGAATCCAACTCACTTGTGGTCATCACGACCGCATGGGCATTTTTCCATTTGGCCCTAATTGCTTTTTAAGAGCCGGACATTCGTTTTCCGGGCCCCTGCAGAATATGCAGGGCAAAGACGATCAACTTGCCTAACCCCTAACACTGCGTGTAACCTCATAAAAAGCACCTCCGCCGTGTATTTTGGGTTTTCTCTGATCCCTATCATTACGGTATCACTTTTGTGCCTGAATGTCAAGTTTTCAGGGACTACTAAAGTAAGGTACGTTAGTTGCAGTGAGGAGGTTTATGAGTTACCAGTTGCCAGTTGTGAGTGATAAAGTAAAAGTGACGGTAATTTCTTATATACAAGAAGGGCTCAACGCCCCTTTCCCTCTCGCTTCGCTCAGGGACATTGTTGAAATCCTTTGCTGGCTGCGGCTAAAGCATCACATTGACGAAAAATCCTTAATACATTAAAGTTAGCTTAAAAGGGAGGCGGAATTGGCTGCGAACAATATTATCCGGTGCGGAAACAAAGAATTCCGGTGGGGCGCGCGTACCTACGTGATGGGAATTTTGAATGTTTCACCCGACTCCTTTTCCGGCGACGGCGCGGCGGATATTGAGGCGGCGGCGGCACAGGCTCTGCGGTTCGAGGAAGAAGGCGCCGACATCCTGGACATCGGGGGGGAATCAACCCGTCCGGGTTTTTCTCCGGTAACAACAGATGAGGAAATCAGACGGGTAGTACCGGTAATTGCACTTCTGGCCAAACGGATGAGTATCCCGATGAGCGTGGATACTTCCAAATACGAGGTAGCCCGGCAGGCGCTGGCGGCAGGCGCGGCGATCTTGAATGACCAATGGGGGTTGAAAACAGAACCGCGGCTGGCAGAACTGGCAGCACGTAATAATGTGCAGCTGATACTGATGAGCAACCAGCGCGATATCGGCGGATACGATGTGAGCACAAACCGTGATACGGCGGATTATCAGGATGTAATGTCCGAGGTGATTGGTTGCCTGCGGAAAAGTATCGCAGCAGCTGAGCATGCCGGTGTACCGCGGAATAATATTATTATTGATCCGGGTATCGGATTCGGTAAAACCTGGCAGCAGGATATCGAAATCATCAGAAGGCTGCGGGAACTAAAGGAATTGGGTTTGCCGATACTGGTNNTGGAAGGCACGGCGGCGACGGTAGCCGTCAGTATCGCCAACGGCGCGGATATTGTGCGAGTGCATGATGTGAAGCAGATGGCGCGGGTATGCAAGATGGCGGACGCGATTGTGCGAGGAACCAATGGGGCTGTTTCGGGCTAAAGTTATTTTTAGTCAATTCTCCCTCGATGAGGCTGTCCGATAATAGAGGGAGAAATAAAAATACAGACGAATATTGGAACGTGGCAGAAGTAAATCCCTACATTTATTTTGAAGGGGTTGATTACAAAATTTAACAAATTCAAATCCCCCTCTCTCTAGCTCTCTCCCACGCTGGGGCGAGAGGACTAACAGGGAGACTTCCTGTTGCGGCATACGGAAAGTATTTCGGTCTTCGGCCCTCAAGGAGAGCAGATTGGCGTTACTCCTTACTCAGAACGCAATACTCACAACTGATTACCATGGTTTTCTGGCAACAATATTGTTGGCCGCGTGTTTATGCGTGGGGCCGTCCGGGTGGGTATGTTCAAAAGTATACGTCCTGCTGTCAATGATCTGCCAATCCTGATAATAAGAAAATAACTCACCTTCTTTGAATAAGCCCACCATGAGCCCGCGCTGGTCTTCCGGTTCGGGGGCTTCATCGGTAAATACGCCCACCAGATTATAACCGCCGCCGGCTGTGGAGTTTTTCATCTTTGAAATTATTTTCGACCATTCTTCGCGCTTAATAAAATGCAAACACCCCTCGCACACTATCAAATCGAAGGTTTTATTAAAAGGGTACTGACGCATATCGCAAACAACCGCATCAATATCCAAGTGCAGTTCACCGGCAACGGTTTTTAGTTTTCCTATCCCTGATTGTGAGATATCTGAGGCTGAAGTTCTAAAACCTAACCCCGCGAGATACAGTGCATTTCTACCTTCGCCGCAGCCCAAATCCAGGGCTTGAGCGGGCAATTTTATCTTTGATGCAATGGCGACTACATCTCTGCCCGGTTTCCCGCCCCCGAAGGTATCCAGCTTGCCTTTCCGCTTGTAACTTTCTTCCCAGAAAGGCTTTTTAGGGGATTCCATGATTGTCCTCCCATTTATAATTGACTTAATTCTTTTTTCACCATTTCTTTATAGGCTTTCATCAATTTGTGTGTTAACGGACCGGCCTTTCCTTTTCCTATAGGTTTGCCGTTGAACAGAGTGACCGGGACAATTTCAATCAATGAGTTGGTAATGAACACTTCATCGGCGGCTAACAGATCAGCCAACCGCAGATTTACTTCTTTGAACTTGATCCCCATTTGCGCTGCCAGTTCAAAAACCACAACACGGGTTACGCCGGGTAAGATGCCGGATTCATAACGCGGGGTTTTCAAGATGCCATCTTTCACCAGGAACAGGTTACTGCCCGCGGCTTCTGTGAGATAACCTTTTTCACTGAGGAACAATGCTTCGTCGGCGCCGGCTTCTTTAGCATCCTGGCGCGCGATCATGTTTTCGATTGTATTCGCGGACTTCAAATAGGTTACCGGCGAAAGGCTGTTACGGCGGATTGAAGATAGCACAACCTGATACCCGTTTTTGTACTGGTCAGCATGTGGAGGAGTGTAATCCGAAGCCAGCACAGCAATAGTAGGCTGATGGCAGGAATTCAGATCGGGGGACATGGTGCCTTCGCCAATGGAGACGCAGATACGGATGCGTGTCTGGGAAAAATTATTAGCCTTTATTACATCGTTGACTGCATCGCGGATAAGCGCAACGTGTATCACAATACCCAGGCGGTCGCCGGAAAAGCCGAGACGCGCCAGATGATTATCCAACCGGAACGGTTTGCCCTGATAGGCGCGGATGGTTTCATAGAGGCCGTAACCGAAAAGAAAGCCGTAATCGAGGACGGATATTTTCGCTTCTTCACTTGGGAGAAGTTTGACATTTAAATATACTATTTCGCCCATTTATGATGCCTCCTGAGAACAAATTCCAAAAGCCAAACACCAAATCCCAAAACAAATTCGGAAGAATTCAAAGAGCGCAAAAGGAGATAAACGAGTATCCAGTTCTTCAATCAGCGGTAAAAGTGGAGTTGTGAGCATTGATTTATTGCTATGCGACCCTTAGCGGGAATAAGAATAATCGTACAATAGTAAAGTTGCCACGTCAATGATAGCTGTCTGCTTTTCAATGGCACGCAGAATTAACCGTTTGGGTCGATAAATGAGCACTTTGGTACTACAAAAACTTACTTTACATTAATATAATAACGGTATATGAAGATATTTCAGTGCAAGCGGTGCGGCCACGAATGGGCCAGTAAACAAGCGAAACCGGTGGTATGCGCCAAATGTAAGTCGCCTTATTGGGACAAACCCCGGCAAAGAATAAAGAGCGAAAACTGATATGAAAAAACTGATTATCGCGATACTGTTATCAGTACTGGTAATATGTACATCGTGCGGGAAGAAAACGGCGACCACACCCACAACCGCGGCCACAACAACCGACCCGGCGATCAAAGAGCTCCAGGCACAAATTGACGATTTATCTCTGCATGTATACGCACAAAGCAGTATTCTCACCCGGGTTCAGGCGCAATTAAAGGCCAACTCCATGATAATCAAAACGCCGGTGATCACAACGCCGACAACAATTTCGACGCTTCCGCCAACACCGGTGACACCAACGACACCCACCGGGCCGAGCAACGTGGAACTTGCAAAACAAATCGAATTCCTGACATCGAATATCCAAAATCTGGGTGACAAGATGAGCGCGCTGGAAGATCAGATGCAGACATTGCAGCAAAATCTGGTAGGGAATGCCACTAATATCGGCCTAACTTCTACGTCTGTCAACGGCCTCGGTATACTTTTCATTACAAACAATATCGATGTCGGGACGGCTGGAACGACATCGGCGACTTCAGCCCAGTTTGCGATTAAGATCACCAACACCACCAATTCGATAATATCTAACCTGGATATCACCGGGTTGATCACTACTCCGTCGGCTTTTACCGGCACTCTGGCAGCAGGTTATCCGCAAGTGACCGACGCAAGTGGAAACGCCACGATTACCTCAACTTATGCCGGGGATAGAACAGTAGTTTTCGAAGCATACGGAGGCGCAAAAGGTTTAACCCTACCGGTTGGAGGTTCGATTACTCTCAGACCGAAAATTTCCATCATGGCCGCGGCCAATAACAAAATCGCGGCCACTACCTTCACGATAGCTATCAATGCAATTACTTTCGATAAGCAACCCCTTGTTTTAAACTGACCGGCGGAATACAATATTAAAGAAATGAAATTAATCTGCTGGAATGTGAACGGTGTCAGAGCGGTAGCTAAAAAGGGTTTTTTCGAGTGGTTGAAAAAAGAATCGCCCGATATCCTGTGTTTGCAGGAAACCAAGGCCAGCCCGGATAATCTAACTAAAGAGCTGCTGGAACCACCCGGCTACCGGACATTCTGGGATTACGGGGAGAGAAAGGGCTATTCCGGCGTAGCTATTTTCAGCAAAGAGAAACCGTCAAAGGTACAAACAAGCTTCGGCGTCAAAGCGTTCGATACCGAGGGCAGGATCATTATCGCCGAGTACCCGGAATTCACGCTCTGCAACATTTATTTCCCCAACGGCAAGCAGGGGTTGGAGAGGCTGAAATACAAATTGGATTTTTATGAAGCCTTTTTTGATTATCTGGAAGGGCGGCGGCGAAAGGGCGATAAATTAATTATCTGCGGCGATGTGAATACCGCGCATAAAGAAATCGACCTGGCCCATCCAAAAGAAAACTCAAAAATATCCGGCTTTTTACCGGAAGAACGGGCATGGCTGGATAAACTGATAGCGCACGGCTACATCGATACCTTCCGCTATTTTCACAAAGAACCCGGGCAGTACAGCTGGTGGGACATGAAAACAGGCGCCAGAGCACGGAATGTAGGGTGGAGGATAGATTACTTTTTCATCACGGAAAACCTGGTCGGTAATATGGAAAAGGCTTATATCATGACCGAGGTTACCGGCTCCGACCACTGCCCGATAGCGCTGGTTTTGAAATTTTAATCGAAGAGATTGGGTTTGATAGCGCCGCAACTACATTATTCCAAATCTAAGCCCCTTGCAAAGAGGAGAAAACTGTCGGTTCCTATGTGCTCCCTCTATTTTGTTCATACATTGAACAAGTAATTGTATTCAGATTACAGAGAGGTGTATAATCTCCCCGATGGGTCCTTGCAACTGTTTGATTCCGAACAGTAAGATACATTATCTCAACTTCATCTCTTTCACATCTCACCGGTTTAATAAAAATAAGTGATAACGTTGAAATGAGCGCNNCTGCGTGAATACGGCATTTACCCTGATGTCATTGCAGGAACCAGTATCGGGGCAATTATCGGCGCACTGTACGCCGGAGGGTACGACCCCGACGACATGGAAAAGATTGTGTTAGGGCTGGACTGGAAGAAGCTGCTTCATATGGTTGATATGACAATCCCGCTTAGCGGGCTTCTCCAGGGCAAACGGGTTGTATCACTGCTCAGATCTATTTTAGGAGATATTACATTCTCCGAGCTGAGATGCGGCTTTTCATGTCTGGCGACCGATATTATCAGTGGGGAACAAGTTGTATTACATGACGGGTCCCTTATTGAGGCAGTTCGAGCAAGTATATCAATACCGGGGATCTTCACACCGGTTGAACTATCAGGCCGTTATCTGGTGGACGGTGGTTTGGTAAATACAGTTCCGGTGAGTATCTGCCGGGAAATGGGCGCAGATTATGTAATTGGAGTAAATGTAATACCGGAACCGATCAAGCTCATGTATAACTCAAATAAAATTCTGCAATCACAGGTCTGTGAGTTAATTAACTCCGCAGCAACAGGAAAAGAAGACATTCCGACCTCAACACCCAAAATCGGACGCCGGTCTCTCCAGTCTCATATAAACGATATCGAAAATGCTACTGATATGTTCCTGATTTCACATCGCCTGAAAAGAAAAACAAACACACCATGTATATCCCCGTCAAAAAGGCAAATGACTTCCCCCTCGCAGAAAAAAGCGCCAAAATTGATTGATATTTTAAGCCAATCTCTGACTATTTCCGAATACCGTTTGGCTGTTGAAAATTTAAAGGAAGCTGATTTGGCGATCAGTCCGGATGTCGAGGAGATTGGTTTCTGGCAATTTAACAATGCGGAGCGGGCAATAGAGCTAGGAGAGCAAGCGGCGCATAAGGTCCTTGACAAGAAGAGGCGGTAAATATTTTCAGATGACAGGATATTCCCGGCTTGCGGCATCGGGAACAAAACAGGCGGCGTTTCATTTTCGATTCCGTTCCCTCTTTAGAACAGGGGAAGACGCGGTATTGATTGGATCCGGAATAGTCCTGCGATAAAACTGATTGCCGAAAGCTGTTCGCCCATAAAATACTATTGACATAATTGTGTAAGTATAATATCATGAGCGTACGATTAATATTTAACGCGACCAGATATTACTTGAGACTAGTCGAATAAAAAAGGAGGATGAACATGCTCAAAGACTTCAAGGCATTCATCATG
>PMBW01000328.1 GCA_003153075.1 Dehalococcoidia bacterium
ATGATCGGTATCGGTATGCTCAGCCATACCGGCAACAACGTGGCCATGGACTCCTTCGGTCCTATCTCCGATAATGCCAACGGTATCGCCGAAATGGCATGGCAGGGCCAGGAAGATGTGGAGACCAAGAAGGCCCGCCAGATCATGGCTGACCTTGACGCTGTGGGAAATACCACAAAAGCCATCACCAAGGGTGTGGCAATCGCCTCCGCCGTTATTGCGGCTACCAGTCTGTTCGCCTCTTACATGACCGATGTGGGCACAGTTCAGAAGCAACTGGGTGTCGCCGATATCCTGAAAGGGATTAACGTCTCAGATACCCGTGTCTTCATCGGCCTGCTTTTAGGCGGCGCTTTACCCTGGTTGTTCAGTTCCCTTTCTATCCGCGCAGTGAGCCGCGCGGCCGGGCGTATCGTAGAAGAAGTCCGCCGCCAGTTCCGTATCCCGGGTGTGATGGAAGGCACGGTTAAACCTGATTATGCGCAGGTTGTCGGTATCTCCACCGCATCAGCGCAAAAAGAACTGCTGCCGCTGGCCGCAATCTCTGTTTTGACCCCCATTTTTGTCGGGTTAATCTTCCATGTAGAAGCCCTCGGCGGCTTCCTGGCCGGTATTATCGTTAGCGGTCAGTTATTGGCCGTATTCATGTCCAACGCCGGCGGCGCCTGGGACAACGCGAAGAAATCTGTCGAAGATGAACCGCGCGATCTCAAAGCCAACACCGGTAAGGGCAGCGAACGCCATAAGGCCAGTGTTGTCGGCGATACTGTCGGCGACCCGCTGAAAGATACCGCCGGTCCCGCTTTGAACCCGATGATCAAAGTGGTGACCATGGTTAGTCTGATCATGGCTCCGCTCATTGTGAGTATTAAAGGGACCCCCTGGTGGGTAATTGTCATCGCGGTAGTTATATTCGGCGGAATGGCCTGGGCCTTCATGCAGAGTAAGAAAGATGCGCCTTTAACCGGCGCAGCTTTACCTGCTGTGGCGGCAAGCGCTCCGGCGAAACCAACTCCTCCCCCGGCGAACAAGAATGTTCCTCCGCCCGCGAACAAGAATAACCCGCCCAAGAAATAAGGGAAACCCTTCAGGTAAATAGAGAAGAGCCCTGCCGTAAAAGGNNATTAAACACGAAAATGAGCAAAAAAGATTGGTTTTTCTCGAGGCTGTCCGAAAATAGAGGGAAAAATAAGAATAGAGATGAATTTATGCTAGATTTCCGGCTAAGTTAGACAAGCACAACCGCCCCTCACTCTAACTCTCTCCCGCTTCGTAGGGAGAGAAGATTGGCATTAATGTAAACCTCAGGGAAATTCCTATTCACCCGCAGTCGTAAGTATTTCGTATACTTTACTAAAACTGCGGGAATGCAAAAAGGGGATACTTCCAACCCTGAGATTGCCGCGCCCGCCTGAGGTGGATCTAATGACGATGACAAATCAGGTGGCAAAATAGACAGGCACGGAGGCCTCTCCCACTAATATTTATTAGTCTTTCAGCACCCTGGGTTTGAAGTCTAACGTGGCGAAGAGGTCATCCAGGGTCTCCGCGCGCCGGATCAGTTCTACCGTGCCGCTGCTGCGTAACAACAGCTGCTGCGGACGCAGCCAGCCGTTATAGTTGCCGCCCATCGCCGGGGAGTGCGCGCCGGTGTCATGCTGCACCATGATGTCCCCTACTGACGTTTTCGGGAGCGTCCGCTGTTTGGCAAACTTATCGCTGTTTTCACACAAGGGACCGACGACATCGACGATTTCTTCACCGCCGCGTCTTGGTTTTCCCGCGGGATCCAGGATCGTGATGTGGTGATAAGCTTTTTCATAAATTGCCGGCCGGGGATTGGCGGACATCGTAGCCACGTCAACCCCGACATATTCCCGGTATTTGCTCATCCTGTTCGTCACGGTCGCCACCAGCACGCCGTGGGGCCCTGTCACGTAGCGCCCGCATTCCATGAACAGGCGGGGAGTGTAGCCGTTTTTCTGCGTGAACTGTTGTAAAATGATTTTTGTCTCCCGCACAAAAGAAGCCATATCGAAAGGAGTGTCGTCGGGGCGGTAGGGTATGCCGATACCGCCGGAAATATTAAAGAATTCAAACTTTATGTCAAGTTCTTTCGAGATCTCTTCAATCAGTTCGAGCAGCATGCGGACCGTTTCCACCATATATTGATAGTTGCGTTCATTGGAAATGATCATCGAATGCAGCCCGAACCGTTTCGCGCCGCGTTTCATCGCCGCGCGGTAGGCCGGGATCACCTGGTCGTGCCGCAAGCCGTATTTAGCTTCTACCGGGATACCGATCAAAGCGTTGCCGGTACGCCGTTCCCCGGGGTTGTAGCGGAAACAGATCAATTCCGGGAAATTTTTCACCTTGTCGATCATCGTGATATCATCGATGTTTAAAATACAGCCGCCGTCCGCCAGCGCCAGTTCAAAGATATCCCCGGTGGTATTGTTGGAGGAAAACATGATATCTTCGCCAAAGAAGCCATTTTTGCGGGCCAGTACCAGTTCGGAGGGTGAAGCGCAATCCAATCCGAAATCCATTTTTTTCATGATCTGCAGGATCGCCGGTGTGGGCAGCGCTTTCGTGGCAAAAAACTCTTTAAAGCCTTTTACGTCCTTTAGCATCTGCTTTAGATTTTCCCCGTTATCGATTATTCCCTGCTCATCGAAAATATGGAAAGGTGTGCCGAAATATTCCCTGATTTTCGGCAGTCTGGGGAAAAGACGTTCTTCGAAGGCTTTTGACATCGGCATGGCAGTTTCCTCCTTAATTCAGAGTTAAATAAATTCAGCTCTGAAGAGAAAAGAGGGGCGCCGCCCCTCTTTCTGTTAAATACTTATCGGGTTGTGCCTTTTTATGGAACCTTTACTTGATGTATCCTTTAGCTTTTAAAAGCTCGGCGGTCAGGATCGCGCCGCCCGCGGCGCCGCGTACTGTATTGTGATGTAAACCGACAAAGCGGTAATCGAACACGTTACATTTTCTCAACCTGCCGACGGCAACCGCCTGTCCGTTCCCCAGGTCTCTGTCTTTCTGGGGCTGCGGCCGGTCAAGCTCTTCACGGTAGACCAGCGCGGGAACCGGCGCGGTGGGGAGTTTCAATTCCTGGGGCAATGCGCTGAAATTCCGCCAGATATTAATGATTTCGTTCATTTCCGGTTTCTTGCCGGCGAACTGGATGCTGCAGCAGGCGGTGTGGCCGTCCGTCACCGGCACGCGGTTGCAGTGCGCGGAGATCTTCATGCTTTCGTCCGGCACGATTTTCCCGTTTTCGATCTTGCCGAAAATCTTGCGCGGTTCGACCTCGGATTTTTCTTCTTCCCCGCCGATATAGGGGATGATATTATCTACCAGATCGATCGCGGCAGGGCCCGGATAACCGGCGCCGGATAATGCCTGCAGTGTGGTGACGATCATTTTATCAATTTTATACCCGGCTTTCATCAAGGCAAAAAGCGGGATCATGTAGCTCTGGATGCTGCAATTCGGTTTCACAACCAGAAAACCCTTGCTCCAGCCGTGCTTTTTTTGCTGCAAAGGGATGATATCCAGGTGTTCCGGGTTAATTTCCGGGATCATCACCGGCACATCTTCCGTATTACGGTGGGCGCTGTTATTGGAGATCACCGCGAATCCCTGTTTGGCGTATTCGGCTTCCGTAGTCAGAATGGATTGTTTGTCCATTTCGACCGCGGAGAAGATCACGCTGCATTTCCCGGCGGCTTTTTCCACCTGTCCGGCATCTTCCACGATGATGTTCTTGTACTTTTCCGGCAGGTCGGTTTTCATGTGCCACCGCCCGGCCGTCGCTTCACTGTACTTTTTGCCCGCGGAATTGGGAGAAGCGGCGAGGTAAACTACGTCGAACCAGGGGTGGTTGGCGAGCAGCCGCAGATAATTTTGCCCGACCATACCGGTGGCGCCGATCACGCCGACTTTTATTTTGTTGTCCATTTTTGTCCTCTCGGATGATGAATTATTGATGTACAACAGAAATTATAACATTTTTTTGCTTCATTATCGCTACCCGTTTAGTTCTCATTGAGTTGAAAGCGCAGTCAGTAATTTGCCTGAAGCTATTCGATGATTACCCGCCGAACTACTTAAAAGGCATTTATGCTTTTTAACATAACCTAGTCTGCCCATATCAAAAAAATGGTTCCAATGGCACCGGCATCATCTTAATAAAAGATCATCATGACTGAAAAGTGCATGTTTTAACCTTATTGACAATCCTAAATACCGGTGTTATACTACCACATACTTTATGTTCACTGGCGAATATGGTAACACAATCCACTGAGATTTCGGGGCGCAAAGCGTGGCAGCGCCGATCGGCCGCTAAATAGCGGATTTGCAGCGAATAGTATATTCATAGTGATAAAGGACGTTCAGTTACGGGTAAATAAAAAAAGAGAACCATAAATGAGACAAAAGCACTATTAATGGAGGTCGGTATGAAAAGAGGAACTTTCTTGATACTCCTGACCTGTCTTTTGGTAACATCGTTGGTTTTTGCGTCATGCACAAATTCATCTACGTCGTCCACCTCAACAACTACAATGCTTCCACCCACATCCACTACTACAGTTAAACCGCCAACTTCTACCATTGCGACTTCAGTCCAACCGACATCAACATCTACTTCTACGGCCGCCGGTAACTGGTGGGATAAAGATCCAAAGCCTCAATACGGCGGCACAATGACCCTTCGTATCGATAAGGGAAACATCGGGGGTTTCGACCCTGACATGGCCTTCGGGGTATATACGATATACTCGGCCTGGCTGGAAACGCTGTTTTCAGATGATTGGACATTGAACCCATCCGTGTTTAACTACCAGTTGAGTTTTCGGCCTAACCAATATATGGTGGGCAACCTGGCCGCAAGCTATGAATTCAGCGACCCGATGACTTTCGTTGTTCATCTGCGCCAGGGCATCCACTGGCAAAACATCGCGCCGGCCAACGGACGCGAATTTGTCGCTGATGATGTAGCGTTCCACTTTGACCGCATGTTAGGCACCGGCCACGGCTATACCAAACCGCCTCCCGGCGTCAATGTCGCCATCTGGGCGAATCTGGTAGCCATAACTACACCCGACAAATATACAGTTATTTTTAAATGGAACACTGCAAACCCTGAGATAATCATGGAAACCTTGCAGGCCAGCGGCGGTGGAGAACATTTTGAGAACCCCGATGCGGTGAAGCTCTACGGCGATGTCAATGACTGGCATCATACCATCGGCACCGGGCCGTTTATCCTGAAGGATTTTGTTTCCGGCAGTTCGGCGACCCTGGCCAAGAATCCTGACTACTGGGCCTACGATCAGCGCTACCCGCAGAATAAGCTTCCCTATGTAGATAATCTTAAACTTCTCATAATACAAGACAAATCTACCGCCCTGGCAGCCCTGCGTACCGGCAAAGCGGATGTCATGGAAAGCTTGATGATCGCCGATGCTCAATCTTTACTGAAGACCAACCCTGAAATGCAGGAAATTATATATCCTCAGCTAACCGGTTGTACCATAGACCCGCGGGTTGATAAGAAACCTTTCACAGACATTAAAGTCCGCATAGCAATGCAGAAAGCGATAGACCTGCCGACCATCGCGAAAACTTATTACCAGGGCACGGTGAGGCCATACCCGATATCATTAACCTCTTATTACTTAAAAGGCCTGGGTTTACCTTATGAAGATTGGCCGCAAACGCTGAAGGATGAATATTCATACGACCCGACAGCAGCAAAAAAGCTGCTGGCGGATGCCGGCTATCCGACCGGTTTCAAGACCAACTGTGTTGTCGATACTGCCGCTGATCAGGATTTACTACAGATCGTAAAATCCTACTGGGCAGCGATTGGTATTGATATGGAAGTGCGTACGATGGACACCGCTGCTTTTGCCACCTATGTAATAACCAACCGGGCACATGACCAGATCGCCGACCGCGGCGGGGCGCTGGCGATTACCTATGAAATAATGCGGCAGCTGACCCGGTTCCAGACTGGATATTCAGTGAACTTCGGGATGATCAGCGACCCCGTTTTTGACGCATATTATCCCAAGGCAGTGGCAACTACCAGTCTGGACGGGATCAAACAAATACTGAAAGACGCGAATTTGTACGTTGCACAGCAGCATTACACTGTATCGCTGCTGCAGCCGATGAGCTTTGGCTTCTCTCAGCCGTGGCTGCACGGGTACAACGCGCAATTTTTCGGAGTCTCCGGTCCGGCCATCGGCGCTCTGTTATTAGGCTATTATCCGCCGCGTTTCTGGATAGACCAAAACATGAAGCAGACAATGGCACGTTAGCATTATCCGGCGCAGGATCAATCGAAATAATAAACAATTCGGTCCTGTGATTTTATTAGCCTGGAGCCAGGACCGCCAGTTGAGGTCGGCCTGATGCAGAAAAATAAAAGGAGGAGAAGTTGAAGAAAGAAAAAAGAACAGGATTTATCATGACCAAAGCCGAATCATTAATTCCGGGGAAAGGCGAAGGCCACCCCAATCAAATAGGTTACGCTTATCTGCGCCTCGCTAATGCCCCCATTCCTGTGGGGCCAGAACCTGCTATGCACATCGATCTGGTGCTAAACGTGATCAAACCGGGCGGCGGGATCGAGGAGCACTATCACGACTATAGCGATGAGATGCCGATTTTCGACCATGTTTACTGGATAATTTCAGGCAGGATCAAAGCGACCATCGGCGATACGGAAAGAGTGGTCGGGGCAGACAGCATGGTCTATTGCCCGTCAAATATAAGGCACTCCATTACCAATGTCGGGAAGGGCACCGCCAAGATATTGCGGATGAGCGGTTGTAATAACGGCGCGAAAATGGGCGGCGCTGTCTGGTCGAAAATGCCGAGCGGGGATTTGACCGCACACGATTGGAAGTTGGCAGACGGAACGAAACCCGTAAAAAAATAATATTAGAAGGAACCGGATGAAGAAAACATCATTACTGCGCGCAGCGCTAAAAGAGCCGGACCTGCTGTGTGTACCGGTGGTATATGACTGCATGACGGCCCGCGTTGCGGAAACGGTCGGATTCAAAGCAGTTTTCATGCCTGTCAGTATCACAACTATGGTACAGATCGGTTTACCCCCTATCGGTCTGGCCACGGCAAGCGAAATAATAAATTGCGTTAAATATACGGCAGATTCTGTAAATGTCCCGCTGGTGCTCAGCGCTGACGACGGATATGGGGGCGCATTGGCCGCCTTCCGGACAACGCAGGAAGTTATCTGGGCAGGAGCGGCCGGGATGTCGATCAGCGACAGGGTCTCGGTCATAAAAACTACTGTTCCGCATAATCTCATCCAGGTCCTGTCCAGAGAGGAATATTTGGGGAAGATGGGCGCCGTCGTCGAGGCGCGGAATAACCGGGACAAGGACTTCGTGATCATTGCCAGAATCGAAGCCGGCGCATTGCTGGGAGACGACGAGGTGATCGCGCGGGCAAAAGGCTGCATAGCGTTAGGAGTGGATGTGATCCTGCCCCACTCCAGGCCGAAGGAGTCAAAATTCGGGGTCAGAACCAAAGATGATTTAAAAGAGCTTTACAAGCAAATCGGAACGCCGGAAGTGATGATCTGGGGTATGGGGCCGCGCGGGTTTACAGGCAAAGACTACAGGGACGTCGGAGCTAAAATGTGGGCGCCCAACGATTCACCGACCGACGTCGCGCAAAAAGCTTTGTTTGGGCTTTATCAGGAACTCTATGACACTGAGCGTGAACCAGCGCCCGACGGAACACCGGCCAGACAGTTTTCAGACAAGATTAGAGGCATGGATTTCTGGCGCGGAATAGAAAAGAAACATTTACCCTGACAGGGTTAAACAATTGTTAATTTTTAATTATTGCCGATACGAATCTACGGTTCGTTTAATATTGGTACCGGTCTTTTTAATATAAAAAATAGAGGAGAATATCATGGTGAAATTGGGATCCAGTACTTTTATATTTAATCAATTGGATATTTACGGCGCTTTCCAGCATATTGCCTGGGCGGGGTTTAGCGGGGTGGAACTGGCCTGTTCGGCCAATGTGCCTCCGCATATCGAATTGAATACTGACAAAGCGTACATCGATGAGGTTAAAGCAACCGCCAAAAAGCACGGTTTGCAGTTGTATGCGATCGATGCCGGGGAACCGCCATTCCGCGCTCAGCCTGAAGACGAAAAGATAAAATCGATGGCTAAGCTGTTTGATGTCGCAGCAAAACTGGGTATCCCGGTCGTGGC
>PMBW01000104.1 GCA_003153075.1 Dehalococcoidia bacterium
ACTGCCGGTAAACTGGTGCTGCTGGAAGGCGCACAGGGCACTTTACTTGACCCGGATTTCGGCACTTATCCCTACACTACGTCATCCTCCCCGATTGCCGGCGGCGCTTCCATCGGCAGCGGCATCGGGCCTACTAAAATGACAAGTGTTCTCGGTGTCTTCAAAGCCTACTGTACGCGCGTCGGCAGCGGCCCGTTCCCCACAGAATTAAAAGGTGAAATCGGCGACCAACTGAGAGAGCGGGCGCAGGAATTCGGCACCACCACCGGCCGGCCACGCCGTTGCGGCTGGTTTGACGGCGTCGCGGCCCGTTTCAGCCAGACGGTCAACGGTTTTACCGGTATGGTTATTACCCGCTTCGATATTCTCGATGTAATGCCCTCGCTGAAGGTATGCACCGGTTATAAACTGAATGGGAAAGTGATCCATTACTTCCCGTCCAATCTGGCTCTCCTGGCTAAATGCGAACCGGTTTATGAAGAATTGCCCGGCTGGCAAACCTGCACCGAGAATATGCGTAAATTCTCCGATTTACCCAAAGCAGCCAAGAATTATGTAAAGTGCCTCGAAGAAGTCTCAGGCTGCCCCGCGACCCTGATCGGTGTCGGTCCCGCCCGCGACCAGATCATCGAAAAATCCCCAATAATCTAATCTAAAATCTATCAACAAAAAAGGAGTCCGCCTGAAGCGGACTCCTTTTTATTTTTTCTTGCAGCTATAATTTTCGGCTGTCTCTAGTAACCCGCGCTCTTCTTCAGATTCGTATCGATCCAGAACCGTCCCAGATAGAAAGCTGCAAAGCCGCAGCCGGTTGAGATCGAGAGTGATTGGCCGTTATAACCCTTGAACCACGGCTGAATGACAGTGAAAAAGTTCGGTTGCACCAGCGATATCGCAAAATGCTGCCGCGCAACGTACTCATTCGCATCTCTCACTACTTTCTTTACCTGGTCGACACTGGTAGCGGCCATTGCCGCCGGATAGAAAGCATCAAAAACAGGGTCGCTGACCATGGGGTAATTGCCACCGTATCCGGTTCTCAGCCTTTGCAATTGTTTGAGCGGCTCGTTCACCATACCCAGTACCCCCGATCCAGTCCGGTTAACCATTTGATCATGCTTCTTTTGCCCGCTTACGAAAGCAGACCAGGCGGTGGTATCCATCGGGCGGATTTCCATATCGATACCGACCGCGGTGAAATAGGACTTGATAACCTGCAGCAAATCCAGGTCTCCCTCGGCGGAAGCAAGAACGTTAGTCTTAAACCCGTTAGGATAGCCGGCCTCGGCCAGGAGTTTTTTAGCTGCAACCGGATCGTAGCCGTACTCATCTTTTAAAGCCTGCGGCCAATCTGAATACGGGAATCCCCAACCGGTCATATAACTGGTGGTCAATGACTGCGGATACGGGTCGGCAGTGCCCCCGTAATATGTACTGGCTAATGTTTTAAGGTCTATTGATAACTGCATCGCCTTTCTAACCCTGATATCGTTAAAAGGCACTTTGTCATTTCTGGGATCAAGTGTGCCGCAAGCGCCGCTCAATATCGTTATCTGCGGCATTTCCGGATTCGTTTTCTTCATTGATTGCGCCTGCTGCAAAGGCAGCTGGTTTATCAGATCGATCTTACCGGTGCGCA
This sequence comes from Dehalococcoidia bacterium, assembly GCA_003153075.1. The sequence continues at coordinate 1,640 of PMBW01000104.1, forward strand.
TCGCCGACATTGCGGTTGCGTCGTTGGGGATAATCAGGTATTTGATTTTATCGATGTAAGGCAGCCGGTTCTGCGGATACCGTTCATCATTGGCCCAGTAGTTGGGATTCTTTACCAGGGTAACGGAAGCACCCCCCACAAAATCCGTCAGCATGAACGGTCCGGTGCCGATGGCATGATGCCAGTCACTAAGATCGCCCCATAACTTCACCGCTTCCGGATTTTCCAAACATTGACTGCCCGTTCCCCGCTGCACATTCTCCATGGTAGCCTCAGGATTAGGTGATTTCCATTTAAAAGTAACCGTGTATTTATCGGTCGCGGTTACCGATATCAGATCCGAATTTTGTGTCGCATCTGAGTAAGGGTCAAGAGTATAAGTTCCGTACCCGCCCTGGCGCTGGAAATGGGCAACCACGTCATCCGCTATAAATTCGCGGCCGTTTGCCGGGTTGATATTTTGCCAGCGTATTCCTTGCCGCAAATGGACTACATAAGTATTCAAATCGACAAATTCCCAGCCTGTCTCCAGGTTACCTTTCTGGAATTGACTGGGACGGAAATTAAACTTATAACTGAATACCGACGGATCGAGCGTCCAATCGTCCGCAACCAACGGTTCCATATACGCCGGGTATATTATCGAATTCAATGTACTGACATAAGGATCGAAGTTATTAATATCGGTGTTACATCTGAGGACCAATTCCCCGCCGTATTGCGGCACACCCAGGCTATCCCACCATTTACCGGTAGTTGACGGTGTCGTGGTTGTAGATGTCGGTTTCGCCGTGGTAGAAGTACTGGTCACTGTTGTTGGCTGTGCGGTAGAAATTTGTGTAGTCTGAACTGGTTTTGATGTTGTGGTCGTTGTCGATGAGGTAGTGCATGATGACAAGACCAAAGCTGCTGCTATCAGCAAACTGCAAATCGTTGATAAGGCTGCCTTTGTCACTTTTTCCTCCCTTTTACTTTGTGATATTTCTACGGGTATTCCCGGTTGCTGATCAAAAGGAGTGGGCGGTAAATAATGCATTCTCTTATTATATTTGCGTGTTCACATCGCAGATTACTTTTTCTTGCTGCTTTTAGTCCTGATCTTTTCATCAACCGTTCCGGCTGCTGCGGCCACGGCAGCGCCGAAAGCACAAACAAACTCGGGGTTATGAGGCTCTTTAATATCCTTACCGGTGGCCAATTTTAACGCTTGCACAAAACCGGCATTCTTAGCCATTCCGCCAACGATAGCCACATCATCTTCCAGCCCGATAAACTGCGCTACAGAAGCAACCTTTGCAGCAATGGCATCATAAACCGCGCGGGCAATGTCGTTTTTAGACACGTTTTGATGCATCAATGAGATGACGTCAGATATATCAAAGACACTGTATTTGCCTTTATCAAAAATAGCCAGAGTCGATTTTAACGAGGCCTCCGACATTTCCTGCACGGTCAACTCTAACACCCCGGCTGCCCGTTCATGCAACATGCCAGGCGCGCCGGCGGTACCCTGTTCACTGACCGCCATATCCAGTACGCTGCCGTCCTGACTGATTTTTATCGCCCGATATCCCCTGGCGCCAACATCGATGATTGTCTTAGCATTACGCACTTTCAGCAGTACTCCGTGTGTATTAGCGACGGCATCAGTGACAAAATGACCAGCGAAAGTTGCCTGTTTGCCGTACTTTCCCGTTGCCCACACCCTTGCCACATCACTCCGTCTCATCTTCAACTGCTTGAGCGCCTCAACATAGGCTTTCTCGGCCACCTCGGATTTCTTGCCACCGGTCGGTAATGAGTATTTTAGCAATCCCTTGGGAGTTGGGGTCTTCGGATCACTGATTTGCTCAATAACATAATCCACTTTCGGCCTGGCAATCTCCATGACATACACATGCACGTACCTGCTGCCAACGTCTAATCCAACGACGATCATTACCTTCTCCTTGTTGCCGGGATTTTCAGATAAATCCCGAGTGTCCGTTTATATCCCTGATAACAATCCGCAAAGAATTCCATAAGAATGTATACGATAAAGATTAGCAAAATGCTACCATCGATTAGTGCGTTTGTCAATTAAATCACTCGTGTTATCAGAATTTAAGCTGATAAAAGAAAAATAAAAAGGAAAGATAAATATTTTAACCAGGAGAAATTGTTGTTTTTAGGTCTGGTAAACAGCCTTCTTTAAACCACATAAAAAGGAATAATTAGAATTATCATACTATTGCCGGAACAACCGTTAATACTTACAGCAACGTTTTCTTCTTCATTGTCAGTAATTAGAGCATACTGTCACAATGTCAACTTCTATATCCCGAACAGGTATTACACTGTCCGCGCAAAAGGATATCGTGTTCTTCTAACGTATACCCTTTGGGCAACAACTTTTGAAGATCTTCAGGGCATTCATAGACTTCAAATAACTTGTTACAAGTGCGGCATAGAAAATGATGGTGATGATCTTCCGGTGGCAGTTCCCAGCGCGGCGGTTGACCTGGTAAATCAACCTGTACTATCCGTTTTTCTGATGAAAGCAATTTCAGATTACGGTAGACCGTAGCAATGCCAAGTCCGCTAAACTCCCCTTTAGCCAATAAAAAAAGCTCATTCACCGCCAGTGGCCTGCCCGCCCTTACCAAAGCGTTGTAAATAGATTGACGCTGTTTCGTATCCCTTTCCATTATAATTGTTCCATAATCTGCAAGATTTTAATTATCACTATTTTAACACTGATGATATCTTATTTACCATTGTGTTAATTCACCACACTGTCATTCCTTCAACCTTCTTGACAAGTCCTGTTTTATATATGATAATGGATTATCATTACTATTAACAAACACGGGGGTCAGGATGATGAACAGACACACCTGTTTGTGTTTTTCTTTACTTCTGGTATTGATTCTTTGTAGCTCGGCGGCTTGTCAACCAAGCACGAAGACAGGTAACACCGGCCAGAAATCCATTGTTGTCACTTATTCGATCCTTGGTTCTATTGTAAAAGATCTTGTAGGAGACAAAGCTAATGTAACGATCTCCATACCTAACGGGCTGGATCCGCATGAATGGGAACCTTCTGCTAAAGATATCGAGACGATTAATAAAGCAGACCTCGTCATCGAAAATGGGCTGGGATTAGAAGGAGGTATGCAAAAGACATTGCAGGTAGCGCGAAATAACGGAGTCAAGTTCTTCACCGCCTCGGACTATATCACCGTGCGTCATGTTGGAACCGGCGAAGGGATTCCTTCCGGCGACCCGGATCAAGCTATAGGTGCCGCTGACCCTCATCTGTGGATGGACCCGCTTAGCCTGAAGAGCATTGTTGTGGCTCTTGCTCCGGTATTGATGACCGACTTTGGTTTAGACGTCAGCAGCCAGGCTGTCACCATGGAAAATCAATTGAATGCCATAAATACCGAAGTTGCGAGCACGGTCGCAACGATACCACAAGAGAACCGTAAACTGGTTACCGGTCATGAGTCGATGGGATATTTTGCCCAACGCTATGGTTTTAAACTGGTGGGAGTTATCATACCCAGCATATCCTCGCAGGCTGAAGTCTCGGCAGCGGATTTGGCTGTTCTCAAAACGGCAATTATAGATAACCAGGTTAAAGCGATATTCACAGAACTCGGCACATCACCGGTCGTCTCCAAAGCAATCGGTGACGAAACCGGCGTAAAAGTTGTGGAACTTACCACTCATGCCCTGCCTGACGACGGTTCTTATTTCACTTTTATGAGAAACATAGCCAATGTCATTACCAACGCTTTAAAATAGGATAATTATGGACTTATTTGTGACGCCATTCTCATCTAATGCCTTCATGTCCCATGCGCTTATCGCAGGGATAATGGTTTCGATTGCCTGTGCGATCGCCGGCACTTTTGTTATTTTACGCGGGTTAGCTTTCATCGGTGACGCGCTCGCCCATGGAGTATTACCGGGCATCGCGGTATCCATTCTGGCAGGTTTTTCGGGCATTATCGGAGCGGCTATTGGCGCTGCACTCATGATCGGTGGAATAACTCTGATTACGCGGCGTTCCCGTTTATCTTCGGACACCGCCATCGGGCTTCTATTTATTGGGATGTTAGCTCTTGGTGTAGTGATCGTGTCCCGTTCGAACTCTTTTAGCGGCGATCTGACGAGCATTTTATTCGGTGAGATTCTGGGTATCGGAATGCAGGCAATTCTAATTCAATTAATAGGGACAATTGTTATTGCCATTATCGCCGTTGTCTGTGCCCGGCCATTTTTATTGCTTAGTTTTGATCCTGAGCAAGCCGAGGTTGCCGGGTTTTCGGTCACTATCTATCACAATATCATACTTTTCATGATTGCGCTGACCGTGATCGTTTCTTTTCAGACCGTGGGTACTCTACTGGTTTTCGGTTTACTTATCGCACCCGCGGGTGCCGGTGCACTGCTCGCCAAAAGGATAGAAGCGATGATGGCATGGGCAGTTCTGTTCGGGTCAATTTCAATGTACTTCGGTTTACTTATCAGTTATCATTTTGACTTAGCTGCCGGAGCTTCAATAATCCTGGTTGCCATAGCAATTTTCTTCATCGTCTTCATTTTGCAGAATGTACGCAACCGACGCGTAATTCCCGTTAAGGAAGCAAACCTTGAATAGGCCGGAAAAATTTCTCGCCTCACTTTTCCCTCAAACCGATCGATCTGCGCCGGCAAGTGACAGCGCTTTTTATATTTTTGCTAACCGGCTCAATATTGGTTACGCAAAAGAAATCGTTGTGCCGGACATCAGCTTCGATCTAAAAAGAGGACAGGCTTTGGCGCTTATTGGGACTAATGGGTCAGGTAAATCGACATTGCTCAAGACTATCGTTGGTCTGTTGCCACCTATGGGTGGGCAACTCTCAACCCTGGGGGCCACTCCTGGAAGTAATCGCCGTCGAATCGCCTATCTCGGCCAGTTCCATGCGTCCGGATTTGTTCTACCTATCCGGGTCATTGATGTTGTGCGCATGGGTCGCTTTCCGATGCTCGGCATGTTGAAAAAAATGACGCCAAAAGATAACGAAATTGTGTCATCAGCCTTGCGAATTATGGGAATCGAAAAACTGGAGGATGCACCTTTACGATCATTATCCGGCGGGCAACAGCAGCGAACTTATCTTGCGCAAGTGCTGGCCCATCAGGCAGATTTGCTGGTGCTTGACGAACCTGCATCGGGTCTGGACGCGGGAGGTAGAGAAAAATATCTGCAGGCAATGGATAATGAACTCCGCAGAGGGGCATCTGTTATAGTAGCCACCCACGATATCCAGGAGGAGGCTGCGATTTGCCAGCAGGTGATGCTATTAGCTCGCAAAGTAGTTGCTTATGGCGCGCCGCAACAGGTTTTGACATCTGAAGCGCTTCTGGAAACATTCGGAATTGTCATTACAGGAGAAAAACATCTGCATGTTCTTGAAACAATACACGGCCATGACGACATTGCACGTCATGGCCTCAATAAACCCTGATGCCAAGCTGTTGTAATCTATAGTTTTTCAGGTGCTTTCACTCACACGCTTACGCTTTATTCCCCTTCTTCAATCATGTGCATGTGTTCTTTCCGCATGCATTTATCCATCACTACCAGTAAACCGGCGGATTCCGCTTTTTCGGCAGCGGGTTTATTGACGATCCCCTCTTGCATCCAGACTGCCTTGGCTCCGATTTTGATCGCTTCGTCCACGATCGGCGGAATATCTTCGGATCTGCGGAAGATATCGACCACTTCGATCTTTTCGGGGATCGCACTCAGGCTGGGATAACATTTCTTTCCGAGCACTTCATCGATCGTGGGATTTACCGGGACGATATTGTACCCCTGGGCCAGCAAATATCTGAATACGATATTGCTGGGCTTTTCCGGACTGGCAGAAACGCCGACCATCGCAACATTACGGAAACTCTTTAATATCTTGATAACAGACATAGCACAACTCCTGTTACTGACAGTATTTCTAGAAAAATTCGGCCAATAGTTTTTCAGTCTTTAAAGGCTCGATCGGCTGCGATACCAGCGTCTCTTTCGCCAACGCAGGAAAGGCGCTTTCGTAAGTTGCCCTGTTCTCACGGTAAAAAACCCCGATCGGGATACGGTCACCCCACTCCTGCGCTTTAACAAAAGCAGCCGTTTTATCGGACGGACTGTAGTCCGGCTGCTCTTCCATTTTATAAACCCTTTCTTTATACCATTGATACGTGTTCTTGTGGTTGAAAGAAACGCAGGGTTGGAGAATATCGATTAACGCAAAACCGTGATGGTTAATACCCTGTTTTATTATTGCGGACAGATGGTCGGTATCACCGGCAAATGAGCGCGCCACAAAAGTCGCTCCGGCGGCGATCGCCAGCGTGATCGGGTTGATCGGCGGAGGCGCTCCCTGCGGCGTGGTTTTAGTCACAAAACCTAAGTCGCTGGTGGGCGATGTTTGTCCCTTTGTCAGACCGTAGATCTGATTATTATGCACCAGATAGGTAATATCGTGGTTGCGGCGCGCGGCATGTACGAAATGATTGCCTCCTTCCCCATAGCCGTCACCGTCGCCGCTGATAGCAATAACGGTCAGGTCTTTGTTGACGATCTTTGCTGCCACCGCCGGAGGGATCGGGCGTCCGTGTAAAGAATTAAAAACATTGCCCTTCATATAATGCGGTAGTTTCCCTGCTTGCCCGATGCCGGAAACCAGCAGCAAGTTGTGCGGATCGATGCTCAATTCTACCAGCGCTTTCTTCAATCCGGCTAAAATCCCGAAATTGCCGCAGCCGGGGCACCAGGCCGGGGTTAAACCCTTATAGTCTTCCAATGTGACCGCCATTTTTCTACTTCCTCAGTTCCCGGGCAATAATCGCGGGGGTAAAAGGCCTGCCGTCATACTTGAGGATGCTGCGTCCGGCAGACAAACCGGTTTCCCGCCTGATCAATCCGGCAAGCTGTCCGGTGGCATTGTTCTCGATCACAAAACTGTGCTGCGCATTCTTCAGCGCGGCTGTAACAGCTTCTGTCGGGAACGGCCAGATNNGTCTCTTTAATTACACCGTAGGTGCTTCCCCAGCCGATGAGCAGATTCTCGGCCTTTTCCGCGCCGTAAAACCTGGGGGCCAAGTTCTCGTCCTTTAAATGGACAAGTTTCTGAAAACGTTTATCCATCATTTTCTTCCGGGTTTCCGCATCCTCGATCAAATGCCCGGCCTGATCGTGTTCATCGGAATCAGCCACTACCAGCGCGTCTTTGTTGCCCGGATACGCCCTGGGTGAAATCCCCGATTCGGTGATGGCGTATCTTTTATATTCACCGGCTGTATTGTCCTTGTTGAACATGATACCGCGGGCGATCATTACATTTTCCAGCTCAAATTTGTCTACGGTAAAATAGGAATTGGCCAGATAATGGTCGGTAATGATCAATACCGGCAATTGGTAGGTTTCTGCCAGGTTAAAGGCATTCATCGTCAGCCAGAAACAATCTTCCGCGTTCGCCGGAGCAAAAACCGCCCGGGGGAACTCCCCGTGAGACGAGTGCAGAATGAAGTCCAGGTCGCCCTGTTCCGTGCGGGTCGGCAAGCCGATAGCAGGCCCCGGACGCTGTCCTTCGATGACTACGATCGGTGTTTCGGTCATACCCGCTAACCCGATACCTTCCACCATCAGGCAGAAGCCACCGCCGGAGGTAGCCGTCATTGCCCTTACACCCGCGTAGGCCGCGCCGATGACCATATTTATCGCCGAAATTTCATCTTCCGCCGGTACGACCACCAGACCAAACTCTTCACTTTTGGCGGCAAGGTATTCCATGATCGGGGTCACCGGCGTCATCGGATACCCCGACATGAACTTGCAACCGGCAGCAATCGCCCCGATGGACATCGCTTCATTGCCGTTGATCAGCATTCGTCTGGTTGCGCCCGCGCGCGTCAGCTTTTTCTGGACGGCGGTAAACCCGAGAGCAAGTTGATAACCGGCCCGGGCTGCCTGGAAATTCTTAGTGGCGGTTTCCCCTTTAAAAAACCCGATCAACAGGGTATTAAACAGTTTAAAATCATACCCGACGAATCCTAAAGCAGCGCCCAGCGCGACCGTATTGGTCATCAGTACATCGCCGGCAATTTCCTTGGCCAGTCTTTCCGAGGGCACATTGACGAAATTTTTGCCTTCTAATCCAATGAGCTTTTCGCCATCGTAAATAATGATGCCGTCATCTTTTACTTCGTGGCGGTGCAGGTCGATGGTTTCCTTGTTTAAAGCAACCAGGATATCTATAGTCTCACTGATGGCATTGACCGGAGAAGCGCTGGCGCGGACGCGGAAAAAGTTGTGTCCGCCTCTCACCCTGGATTCATAATCCTGATCGGCGAAGACATAGTAACCCCAGCGTGTCAGCGCTTTAGCCAGCAAAAACCCGACAGATTGGACGCCTTGGCCGGCTTCACCGCCGACCATGATATTAATTTCACCGGTCATCTCTATGTCCGTCCACTAACAATTACTTTGTGTGTTACTAAAACGGCCAGCCCATGAAATTGATTGCAAAAATGACGTGCACCGTCACTGAAACCCAGAAGATCCACCAGAAATAAATATGATATCTATAAAAGCGTTTATAGAAGGGTTGCTGCATCAAACCTCTGGTAAGCTTGAATGCGGGAACTATCCGGCAGGAAAACAGCAATAAAAAACCGGTCACCAGGTTCACAAAACCCAGGATGAGAATGAGTCGGGCTGCAAAAACCGAATGAAATACGTTCATGGGCACCCCGGTAATTTTACAACCGCGATAACGATTGAAAATAACGGTGCTGTTATACGAACTATCATACAACTTTTTATAGACATCCTGCCAACAACTTTAGGGTAATTCTCAGACGCTAACTGCCCTTCGCATTTTATTTTTCGTTCACAACCTGGTATTTCAATTAATGTCTATTTTATTCTTTTGTCAACCGTCTCCCAATTTATGTTCTTGAAGAAAGCAATGATATAATCGGCACGTTTTAATCCATAGTCTATCATAAAAGCATGCTCGAAAACGTCCATTATCAGAATTGGCGTGCAGCCGGCAAAATGCCCGGTTTCGTGCTCATTTATCCACTGGTTAAAGAGGCCGCCGGTGACATTGTCCTGATACAAAACCACCCAGCCGATGCCGCGCATCGACCCGGTAGCCCGGAAATCCTGTTCCCATATGTCATAGCTGCCGAATACCTCGGCAACTTTACGGGCGAATTTACCGGCTTTATCAATGGAGGTTTTTCCACCAAAGTTTTCAAAGTAATATTCATGGAGGCGCATACCGTTAAATTCAAACCCCATGCGGCGCTTCAGTTCGGAATACTCCGGCGTCCCCGTTTTGCCCTCTTTGAGCATGGCGGACAGCGTATCCATTAATTTATTGGTATTCGTGACATAGCCTTGATAGAGAGTGAAGTGGTTTTTTAATAGAGTCTCGCTGAAACCGGCCGTCCCGATTAATGAACTGTAATCCTTTGCCTGATAAGCCATACTTATCCTCCTGTTTTGAAATACTTGTTTCAAGTTTAATCTGAACGCCAGCAGAGGGTATGTGACTTTTGTCCGGTAGAAAAGGAATGAGCGTAATGAATATTATGTCAAAAGGGGTTTTTTGTCAAGACTAGTGTAATAATCAATGGTCAACAATCAGCTTCCGGCTTAAAAAAGGATTATTAAAAGCTGGAAGCCATAACTCATCCCTGGAATCTGGACTTCTCCGGGAAGGAGGACTACCTATAATCCCAGACTCTCAGCCACGCCTTTCATTGCTTCAAGGCCGATGGCAATAAAGTCATCCAGTTCCAGTCCGATCTCGCTGCATTTCGCGATCTGTTCCCGGTTAGCGCCTGCGGCGAAACTCTTTTCTTTAAAGCGTTTGCGGATTGATTTCGCTTCTACGAACGCCAGCTTCTTTTCCGGGCGGACAAGCGCTCCCGCGGTGATCAAGCCGGTTAATGGGTCGGCGCAAAAAAGCGCTTTGTCCATCAAGGTCTGAAAAGGTTCACCGTGGGCGTCATTGTGGCAGAGAATTGCGTGACAGGCAGCATCGCCGGCGCCGAGCTGTTTAGCCATTTCAGCGCCGCGCTTGCTGTGGATCTTCATATCTTCGCCAATTAATTCTAAGTCAATATCATGCAGCAGGCCGGCCAATCCCCACTCATCTTCATTTTCACCAAACCGTTTGGCCAGTGCGCGCATGATCGCTTCGGCGGCCAGCATATGTCTGACCAGATTTTCATTCGTAATATTTTGCCTGACTGCGCTGAGGGCTTCTTCTCTTTTCATGTTGTCTTGACCTCCGGTTTTCTCAGGAATTGTAACATTATCAATCCGGCGACGCTCAGAACGGAACACAAAATAAAAGCCGGATTATAACTCTGCATTTTATCATAAATAGCCCCGGCTATAAGAGCTCCGAAAGCACCCCCCGCTACTCCGATAAAAGTGACCGCGCCGAAAATTGACCCGTGTTCGTGCAGCCCAAAATACTCTGCGACCAGCGGAGACATCACCGCGCCCACACACCACCCGCCGAGGCCGAAAACAGCTGCGAAGAGATAAAACATCCATAGACTGGTACAGAATAAAACCCAGACAAAAGCCAGCGCTACCACACCTAACCCGATCCCGATTGTCCAGCGTATACCCAATCTGTCGGTAAGAAAACCCGCGCCGACACGCCCTAAAATACTGACTGCCGCAGCGGCTGATAATACCGTAGTAGCCGCAGTAGCCGCGATCAGGGCATCTCCTCCATTGGTTAAAAGCACTGCTTTCACATGAATCACGATATGGACCATGAAGACATTTACGTTGAATACATCGATGAAATAAAGCACACCCAGCAGCCAGAAAGTCCGGGTTTTTAGAGATTCGCGGAAAGTCACACTCTTTACACCCGGAATAGCTATCGGCGGTTTTGTATTTCCGGTAGACGGTGTCTCCGTGGTTTCAGGGTGCCTTTTTAGAAATTGGGTAAAACCAACGATTAAAATCAGGGCCGCAATTCCGATGATTTCGTAGGCTCTCTGCCATTGGTACTGCGTGATCAGCACCGCAGCAACCGGCGGGACGATCATTGTACCCAGTCCCTGCCCTGAACTGACCAGACCATTCATCAACCCCGCGCGGTAGGTAAACCATCTGATCACCATCGACATCAGGGGGACCATAATTCCGGCCAGGCCCGCGCCGACCAGAATACCCTGCAGCAAATAAAGCTGCCACAGGTTGCTGACAAATGAGCTGAGAACAAAGCCCGCCCCAATCAAAATACCGCAGATCATCAGCACAATTCTGGGGCCAAAACGGTCACTTAATCTGCCGGCTAATATAGCCATTGACCCCGTGACTAAACTTTGAATCGTGATCGTCAGTGATGTGGCAGCGCGCGACCAATGATAAACTTGAATAAGCGGGTCAAGGAAAACCCCAAAAGTGCGCTGGCTGCCCCAGGCTACCGCCGCCACCAGCAGCGATAAAAAAACGATAACGTAGCCGTAATACAACCGGGGCGTTGTTCGTTGTGACACGCGCTTTTTCCTTAACCAGAATTTACTACAGCCGGATGTAAAGCGATGCGTTTGCCGGCGAGGATTTCGCGCAGATACCGGCCGGTAATGGAAGCGTCCACTGCCGCTACTTCTTCCGGTGTGCCCTTGGCTACCACATAGCCGCCGGCATCTCCCGCGCCCGGCCCCAGGTCGATAATGTAATCGGCATTTTTCATCACATCAGGATTATGTTCGATGACAATAACCGAGTTACCGGCATCTACCAACCGCTGCAGCACCCGTAACAGCGCGGCGACATCGTCGAAGGAAAGTCCTGTTGTCGGTTCGTCCAGGATGTACAACGTTTTGCCGGTCGCCCTTTTCGCCAGTTCGGTCGCCAGCTTGACGCGCTGTGCTTCACCACCGGATAGTGTCGGGGCAGGTTGTCCTAAACGAATATAGCCGAGCCCGACATCGTTCAGTGTTTCCAGCTTTCGCTTGATATTCGGAAAATGCTGGAAGAAGTCCAGTGATTCTTCCACCGTCATATCGAGCACTTCGGCAATATTCTTATCTTTAAATTTAATTTCCAGCGCCTCGCGGTTGTAGCGTTTNNCCGCGGCAAGCTTCACAGCGTCCGCCTTTGACATTAAAAGAAAACCGCCCGGCCTCGTATCCCCTGATACGGGCATCCGGCACACTGGCAAAAAGCTCGCGGATGGGGCCGAAGGTGGCCGTATACGTTGCGGGATTGCTGCGCGGCGTGCGCCCGATGGGGGACTGATCGACATTGATCACTTTATCGATATTCTCAATGCCGATGATTTCATCGCACTCTCCGACCGGTTCCGTTGATTTATAAAGGACCTGCGACAGTTTTTTAGACAAAACATCATCCACCAGCGTGCTTTTTCCGCTGCCGGAAACACCGGAAATGCAGACGAATTTTCCCAGCGGGATCTTGACATCGATGTCTTTCAGATTATTCTGCCGGGCGCCTTTGATGGTCAGCGCGGCGCCGTTGCCTTTACGCCGTTTTGCCGGTATCGGGATCTCTTTGGCGCCGCTGAGGTATTGGCCGGTCAGCGATTCCTTGCAGTTCATGATGTCCTGCATCGTGCCGGTGGCGATCACCCTGCCGCCGTGTTCTCCGGCGCGCGGCCCCATATCGATGATGAAGTCTGCGGTGCGCATCACACTCTCGTCGTGCTCCACTACCAGTATCGTATTACCGATATCTTTCAGCCGTTTCAGTGTTTCGATCAGGCGGTGACTGTCGGCCAGGTGTAAACCGACAGTCGGCTCATCGCAGATATAAAGGACCCCCATCAAACCGCTGCCGATCTGCGTGGCCAACCGGATACGCTGCGCTTCACCGCCGCTGAGCGTGACCGCGGGACGTTCCAGCGCAAGATAATCGAGACCGATATCACTTAAAAACCCGAGGCGGGATTGAATTTCCTTGATAATTTGTTTAGCGATCAGTTGTTCCCTTTCGGACAGAACCGGCTTATCCCCGATGCTCAGGGCATTGACCCAGGTTAAAGTCTGAGAAACCGGCAACCCGGTGATTTCGATAATATTCTTACCGCCGACCGTTACAGCCAAAGCTTCCGGCTTGAGCCGCTTGCCCTGGCACTCCAGACAAGGCTTGGTGACCATATAGCGCTCAGTTTCCGCGCGGGAATACTCTGACTCGGTTTCGCGGTAGAGACGCTCCATCCGAGGGATGACGCCTTCCCAGCCTTCGGTATGTTCCCGGACCTGACCGAAACGGGTGCGGTATTTCGAGCGTTCGAAATTCTCACCGTAAAGCAGCAGGTCTAATTGTTCTTTGGTCAGATTTTTAAGCGGCGTATTGAGGGAAAAACCGTGTTCCCGGGCGATGTCTTCCAGACGGTAAAAATACCAGTACTGGGTCTGGTAGGGTTTAATGCCGCCCTGCGTGATCGACAGGTTTTTATCCGGCATGATCAGGTTGGGGTCGATTTCCAGTTTAAAGCCCAGGCCGGTGCAGGCCGGACAAGCGCCGTGGGGACTATTGAAACTGAAGGTGCGCGGGGCAATTTCGCCGATGCTGATTTCGCAATTGACGCAGGCAAAATGCTCGGAGAAAAGCATCTCTTCGCCGTCTACGATCGAGACCAGCGCCACGCCGCTGCCCAGCTTTAGAGCTGTCTCTACCGAATCGGCGATGCGGCTGTTACTGTCGCTCTGCCCGGTCACCAGACGGTCGATGACCACCTCGATAGTATGCTTTTTGTTCTTATCGAGAGTCAAAGTTTCTGAAAGGTCGTGAATAGTTTTATCGATACGCACACGCACGTAGCCCTGTTTTCGCAAATCATCGAAAACCGCTTGATACTCGCCTTTGCGGTCTTTCACCAGCGGCGCCATGATCAGGATGCGTTTGTTTTCCGGCAGGTTCTTGATCGCGTCAACAATCTGCTGTACGGTCTGGCTGGTAATTTCCCGGCCGCACTTCGGGCAGTGCGGATGCCCCACGCGCGCGAACAGCAACCGGAGGTAATCATATATCTCGGTAATGGTGCCCATCGTGGAACGCGGGTTTTTCCC
>PMBW01000056.1 GCA_003153075.1 Dehalococcoidia bacterium
GAAGATATCCCGATCATCACCGATATCGTCTCGAAATCATCCCCCGGCCGCGTTACCTTGGATCCAAAAACCGTCAGCGAAATATACAAAGAATCGTTTTAGGGGATTCCGGTTATCAGAGTAGATTATTTGATGAAGTGTTAGGACTAGTAAAATTTGACAAAACCAAATTAGTTATTATATGATTAAATAAGTATCACGACGAGGGGTTATCTTATGGGTATAGAGTCCCATAGGGTTACCCCTCAAAATTTTTCCAGTTCATTTTTGAAATTATCAAGGAATTCTATTCGACCTAAAGATGCATTTTTCAATAATTGAGAGCATCCTTTTGTACAGGGAGCTAAAATTGTTTTCAACTTATCTTCCTGAAGAAGTTTCCTGATCAGATTGTCAAAATCACCATCACTCGTAATTATTATTGCTTTGTCGAATTTGTTAAAATTATCCATAACATGTAACACAAGGTCTGCATCACTGTCACATTTAGTTTTAACATGTTCTGGACTAATACATTTACCGCAATAAGGGCATCCTTTTTCATCGATCAGCTTTTTTGATATATCTCTGGATTTCAATGTATAGCCATACGACGTAAGACCATCGTAAATTTTCTGGTTTTCTCGCATAAAGCCTAAGAAGTAATAGGCAACAATAACATTATGCCTTTTGCTTAAATACGTTCTTAATTTGGAATAATCGAGTTCCCAACCCACGTTTTTGAACGTCAAATGCAAATTAATTCCATCGATGAAGGCATAATTACCTTTTTGTTGTGTAACGGTCATGAGTGAATTTTATATTAAAGAAATAGCGCTGTCAATTATTCTATTATTGATACGGTTAACTGCCCGCTATCTAGAGATTATAGCAATAGTTAGTTTAATACCTTTGAGGTTTCGGTCGGCGGGCGTGAGTGGCGCATGCGCATTTTGGGGAGATGTAATTATTGTACAGGGAAGGTAGACTAACTTGAGTTTCCTCTGATTGAAGCTTTAAACCTGATTACTTTCCCAAATTGACTGCCAGACTCAATTATTGTATACTTCAAACCGTTGCATTTAATATTTCCTGATCAATAAAATACCGGGAGGATTTTACAATGAAACGGGGTTATATCGATACGCCGGAAGGGCAAGTACATTACCGCATGGAAGGCAGCGGCGAACCGTTGCTTTTACTGCACAAAGCCGGACTATCTTCAGATGAATACACTGAGATGTTAGCGTTCCTCGGCAAAAAGTATAAAGCCATTGCTATGGACGTCCTGGGTTACGGCAATACCGACCTGCCGAAACCGGAACCCAAATTCGACGACTATGTGAAGAATATCCTGCATTTCATGGAAGGCATGAAGATCAAGAAAACCTATCTCCTGGGCCATCTGCTCGGGTCGTCCTTTGCCGTGGAAATTGCCGCGACCCATCCCGAAATGGTCAAAAAATTGATACTCTGGGATGCCATCTACCTGACGTCGGAAGTGCGGAAAGATACCCAGGCAGAATATGCGGATGAGCGGTTGGACCTCAAATTAGACGGCTCGCACATGGTCAAAGTCTGGAATTCCCGCGGGCCTAAACCGGGTATTAACCTCGAATTAGTGCAGCGGTCGGCGGTGGAATATCTGAAGTCCGGCCTGGGAGCGGGCGCCGGAGCTTCGCACCGTGCCTTGTTCTCCTTTGACCCGGAGAATAAGTTCCCCAAGATTAAATGCCCCGTTCTACAGATGTACGGCAGCGGCGGTGCCCTCTTCGACCGGCAATCCGCGATCACCAAATTGATCCCCAACTGCCAGACCAAAGTCCTTGAAAACACCGGCTCCTTCCCGTTCTGGGAGAAGTCCGGCGAAATCGCTACAGTCATCACCGATTTCCTGCAGAAGTAAAAACATTTATCGCTGATATTAGAAAAGCCGGGGGATTATCAATATCCCCTGGCTTTTTTTATCCTGTGAGGCTGTCCGAAAATAGTAATCGGCAGCGATAAACATGGATTCCTCCCCCACTTCCTTTTGGAAAATAATAGAAGCGTGGGATCGATGACGATCAGGTCGGCAATGACAAGTTGTGGTTATTTGTCATTGTCGGGCTTGACCCGACAATCCAGGTAATTTCGGGCATCCTTACAAGGTACTTACACAGTAATGTATTGAGAGAGCGTGACTAATCAAGCGACCTCTGAAAGCTGCCGGTCGTTGAATGCCCTAACTTTCCGGTTTTGCCTCTGCTGTTTGGCGGCGGATCTGGATGATCTCCGCCATGATTGCGACGGCGATTTCTTCCGGCGTTTCCGCTCCGATGGCTAACCCGATCGGGGAATGTACCCGGTCCAGTTGTTTTTGCGTGATCCCTTTGGTCTTCAGATAAGTATACGATGTTTTGATCTTACGCTTGCTGCCGATCATTCCGATGTATCCTGCATTGGTTTTAGCCGCCCATTCTAATACCTGCGTATCGTTCTGATGTCCCCTGGTAACGATCACGATGTAAGATGAACTGTTGATCTCCAGCCGTTTCATCACCGCAGCCAGGTCATCGGCAATAGTCTCGTCGGCTTCGGGAAAGCGTTCGGGATTCGCGAATTCCGGGCGGTCGTCGACTATTGTCACATGAAAGTCCACCATTTTACCGATGCGTGCCAGCGAAAATGAAATATGCCCGCCGCCGAAGATGATCAGCGAGGGCAATGGTTTGATCGGTTCCAGGAAAACATCCACGATGCCCCCGCAGGTCATCCCTTCCTTGGAAGCATCGGCGTTCGTCAACTCATAATGTGCCAGTTTGGATTCGTTACCATCGATCATTTTCAGCGCTTCCTGGTGGGCCTGGTGCTCGATTGCGCCGCCGCCGATCGTGCCCATGATCTTGCCGTTGGCAAAGACCAGCATCTTGGCGCTTTCTTTGCGCGGCGCCGACCCCCGTGTACTGACGATGGTCGCCAGCACGGCTTTTTCGCCGCGCCGTCTCAGGCGGGCTATTGATTCATAAATGTCGTCCATTAATATTACCTGTCCTTTTTCAGCCGGTCTTTAGCCAGACCGACGGCTTTCTGGTAGTCCAGCGGGGTATCGATATCGGTCAGCACTTCCGGCGCGTCCACTGGTACTTCCACTATCTCGGCGGAGTGTTTCTCGGTAACCGCCTTTGCCCCCCGGTCGCCGATGGCCAGCAGTTCCTGTTTATACTTGGCGTCAAAGATAACCGGGTGCCCGTGCTTACCGTCATAGACCGGTATCACAATGCCGTCATTGCTATTCCGGTAAGTATCCAGAACTTTGTCAATTATTTGTGCACTGATAAAAGGCTGGTCACCCAGTAAAAGCATAAACGCCTCGGCCTCAGCGGGAGTATTCTTTATGCCGCATTTTACAGATGAACTCATCCCTTCTTTATAGTCCTGATTAACGACGATATTGGTTTTTGCCGATACCGTGATTTTAGCGGCAATCTCATCGGCGCGGGAGCCTAAAACAAGTAATATCCTGTCCAGTCGGGAAGCCTGCGCATTTTCAATCACTTGCTGCAGGATAATTGTTTTTCCCCAGGGCAGCAGCTGTTTGGGCGTACCCATGCGCTTTGATTCACCCGCGGATAAAATAATGCCTGTAATCATGTTATTTGTATTATACCTGAGACACACTATCGGACGGTAATCTGATAACGCGCGATCCCTTTATTCAGCAGTTCCAGCAGGCCTTTCGCTTTTTTCGCCAGTTCTTCGCCGTTGCTGCCTAAAAACTTAAAAAACGCATCTTCCTTTAGCCCGGCAGTTTCTTCCAGTGTTTTGCCTTTAAGTAGAGCGCACAAAATCTCGACTGCGACATTCGCGGTGGGGTCGCACTGGCACATGTATTTAATATCGTCGATTCTGTTATTAGTTACATTGACATACAGCTGCATGAAATCGCCGGTGCTGCCGCAAATAAGTACCTTTTCCCCCACGCTGTCTAGAAAAATGGAGGGATTCTCCAGCGTCCCGGAATATTCAAATCTGGTTCTTAATAATTTGCGGTAATATTTGATGACTGCCTCATCCATACTGTATCCTCAAACTGTTGACTGATCTTAAATATAGCTGCGCTCTTTGAATATCTCGTCCAACGCCTCTAAAAAGACAAGGCACTCCTCGACTGTGTTATAAAAATACAAAGAAACGCGGTGTGTCATGCGGTGTTCGCTGTGCGAGCGGGGATGCAGCCACCCCTGTCCGAATTGCGCGTTGAAATAGGCGTGCGCGCAAAAAACGCCTTCCCTGATCATGACATTGCTCTTTTCGCTGAGTTCTGCGGCGATTCCGACGGCATTCGGTCTGTGCACCTCGAAGCTTAAAATGCCGCCTCTTTGTGCCGCATCCTGCGGACCGATAATTCTAAACCAGCCGGTGTTTCCGTAGCGGTTCAATAACTCCGAAGTGAGAAAACTATTTAACCTTTGTTCTTGCGCCGTAATTCGCTCCATCCCGACACTTTGTAAGTAGGTTATTGCGGCTCCTGACGCAATCTGACCGGGGTAATTCTGGATTCCGGGCTCAAACCTCTGCGGACCTTCCAGGAGGCTGTAATCCTGGTACGTAACGTCTGCGACCGTGCCCCCGCCGAGAAATACCGGTTCAATGACATCCGCGCCGCCGTCTTCTTCCCGCGGTTTGTTTCCAAGCAGCGCCGTTTTACCGAAAAGGACACCCACACCGCGCGGCCCGCACATCTTGTGCATCGAAAAAGCCAGGAGATCGACATCCAGATCCCGGACATCTATTTTTTTATGAGGAACGGCCTGCGCGCCGTCCAGCAGCACTTTTGCTCCGTAGGTATGCGCCAGTTTAATGATTTTTTTCGCGGGAATCGAATAGCCCGTGGCATTGGCGGTGTAGCCCATACTGACCAATCTCACCCTGCCGTTTTTCATCTTTTGCTCGAATGCATGAAAGTCGAATTCGGCGTCGCGAATTGACACAGCGTAATCCACTTTAATAAGGCCCTGTTTTTGCAACCGCAGCCACGGCGCCAGGTTCGAATTATGTTCCACGTCGGTGACGAGGATGGTGTCCCCGGCCTGAAATTTAAATCCCAGCGCCGCTATATTGATAGCATGGGTTGTGTTGAGTGTAAAGATGATCTCGTTTTCCGACGCAGCATTGATAAATTCGGCGATTATCCGGCGTGAACCCTTGATGCCTTTTTCGATATTTCCCTCGATGCGGTCGTTGACCTCTTCGGCAAACCAGTGACGGCTTCTGCCTCCGCTGCAACCCGGATATTGCGTATAGTATTCGTTGATGGCGTCGATCACCTGCCGGGGCACCAGCGTCGTACAGGCGCTGTCAAGGTAGACGGGCGGTTTCCCGTTACGCAGCCTTTTCAGCGCCGGAAAGTCCGCCCTGTATTCGTCGAGGGATTTATTAATGTCCATTTGTAGTGTGCCTGAACATAAAAAGATATCTCCCTCCCTCACAGGGAGGGATGAAGGGAGAGTGATAAATCGTTCTCAACTTCCAATTTTCATCTCTTGCCGTGTGAGGGAGATATTGATTTTCAATAGCCTTATTTATTTCTTCGCTGCCGCCATCGCTGCCTTGATCTTCTCCGGCGTCGCCGGTAAATCAAAAATCCTGGCGCCGCANNGTCTTGCCCGCGATAAATTCTTCCCGCAGCGCATAACCGACGCCCTGGTCCATACCGCCTTCCAGCTGTCCTTCGATGGCCTGCGGGTTGATAATGGTTCCGGGATCGACACCGGCAGTCATCTTCAAGACGCGGGTTGCCCCGGTTTCCGTATCCACTTCTACCTCGGCGATCTGGATATTATGACATTCAGTTAAGAACGGCGTGCCCTGACCGGTCTTCGGGTCAATTCCGGCCGTACCCGGATTCTTGATCGGGCCGTCATAACGGGTTGGTTTTCCGGCCGCTTTCAATCCGGCGTAATTTGTCACTCCGGCTTCCTTCATTGCCTTCTGCAGGTTAGCAATAGCAGATAGTATGGCATTACCGGCGGTAAATGTCATCCGGCTCCCTGCTGCCGGTCCCATGCCCACGGTCTTATCCGTATCCCGCGTGTATAATCTCACTTTTTCCAGCGGTAAACCCAATTGATGCGCTGCGATCTGCGTCATCATCGAGTCATTGCCTTCACCCGGGTCTGCTACCGCTCCGTAAATTGTGACGCCGTCATCAGGGTCGAGTTCGATCGATAGCTGGGCGGCTTCTCCGCAATATCCGATACCGAAAGCATGACACGCCACACCAACACCGCGTTTTATTTTTCCGCCTTTGGCATTGAATGCCCTGGCGTCCTTCACGGCTCGATCGTAGTGTGATTTTACCGCGTCGCAGAGCTCCACAAACGGCCATTGTTCCGCTACGTTTCCGGTGCCTTTTGTCTGTCCGGGCCTGATTGCGTTCAGACGGCGGAATTCAAACGGGTCGATGCCCATCTTGATTGCCAGCATATCCACGGCTGATTCCTGGGCGAAGTTGGATTGCGGCGGACCCGCTCCGCGTGCGGCGCCGCCAAAGGGATTGTTGGTATATACTGTCTTGCCCAGGGCTTTAATATTGGGGAAATAATAAGGCCCTTGCAGCATATAGATGGAGCGCATCATCGCCGAAGGCCCAAGTAACGTATACGCGCCTTTGTCCACGGTGAAATCATTGAAACACGCGGTCATATGTCCGCCGGCGTCTGCTGCCAGTTTTACTTTTAATCTGTAAGCGTGCCGCTTTGAGGTGATCAGCATCGATTCCTCCAGGCTGGGGACAAAGCGGATTGCGCATTTGAAATGTAAAGCTGCGGCGGCTGTCACCGCTTCGGTGGTGATCACAGCTTTGATCCCGAACTGCCCGCCTGAGAAGGCTTCCTTGTAGCGCATGTTCGCATAGCCGACGGCTTCTTTCAATTGTCCCAGGTGGGTGTGGATCTGAATACTCCTCCCCACGACGATCAACTGGGGATTTTCACCTTCGCCTTCATAATAAGCAGAGGAAATCTCCGGTTCCAGCGGCGCCTGGTGGTTTATCTGGGTGGAAAATTCACCTTCCACCGCAGTTTTGGCTTCTTGTAACGCTTTTTCTGCGTCGCCCTTGATCATCGGCTGTGAAATCAGGATGTTGTTCACTGCGTGGGGATGGATCTGGTAAGCGCCGGGCGCGGTGGATTCTTCGGGGGAAAGCATCACCGGCAGCGGTTCGTATGTGACTTTTATCGCGGCTGCGGCTGCCCTGGCCTGATCTCTCGTTTTCGCAGCGACGGCTACAATCGGGTCGCCGATAACTCTAACTCTATCTTCACACAGCACCGGCTGATCCGGCACGGAAAACCGGATGCGGTTTGTCCCTTTAATATCCTCCGCTGTCATTACCCCGGCAACACCCGGCATTTTCACTGCCGCTGATGTGTCGACGGATTTGATTAACGCGTGATGCTGTGTGCTGTATACTACTGCCAGTTCCAACGCGTTCGGCGGCAGTTTAATATCCGCATTGAATTGCGCTACACCGCAGGCCTTGATCATTGCGGTCGGTCTGGGGTGTGACACCCCCAGCATCTTCTTGCTGATTTTGGCGCGCACTTCGGCTGGGGTGGTCTCTTTGCGCATGAAACGTCCGGCCAGCTGCACAGCCTCGATGATCTTCTTGTACCCGGTGCATCGGCACAGGTTGCGCGCCAGCGCTCGTTTTATCGCGGCAGCATCCGGATTAGGATTCTGGTCAAGCAATACTTTCGCGGCCATGATCATGCCCGGCGTGCAGAACCCGCACTGCACCGCCCCGGCCAGAACAAAGGCTTCCTGCAGCAGGTGGGGATTTTCCGGCGTGCCCAGTCCCTCGATACTGATAACATCCGCCCCTTCCAGCGTCGCTACTTTGATGATACAGGAGCGGACGGCCTTGCCGTTGACGATCACGGTACAGGCGCCGCATTGTCCTTTTCGATCGCAGGATTGCTTGGTGCCGGTGAGGCGCAGGTCTTCCCGCAAGAGGTCGATCAAGACCATCTCCGGACTGGCGTTGACCTGCCGGGTAATGCCGTTTACCTTTAATGTAATTTTCTGCATATTGCCCCTTTTTAAACTTCGTTTTTTACGGTGATATATAAAAAATGTTAGCGTTTTTTCATCATTTTGATATCGATCTGTGCCCGCTTGAGGTTAGTGTACTCACACAAGCCGTACAAAGAATGCTCTTTCCCGATGCCGCTCTCTTTGTATCCGCCCCACGGCAGATCCAGATCTTTGCCGTGTACATTACCCACGGTGACGGTGCCTGCCTGCAACTCGTTCACGAACCTCATGCCCCTGGCCGCGTCGGTTGTCCAGACATAGGCTGCCAGCCCAAAGGTGTTATCGTTGGCCTTCTCGATAACTTCCTCATCGGAACTGAACGGCTCCATAAAAACCGCCACCGGACCGAAGATCTCTTCCTGTGCCACCTTCATTTTCTGCGTGACGGCGGTGATAATGGTCGGCATTACCCAATAGCCTTTATTCATGGGCGGTGTTACCGGCCTTTTTCCGCCGAGGATCACCTTCGCGCCCTCATCGACTGCTGATTGAATGTAGCCCTCAACAGTCTCGCGGTGTGCTTTGCTGACCACCGGGCCGATCATTGTATTCCAATCCGTCGGGTCGCCGACCGTCATTTTCTTTGTAACGTCGAGGAATTTTGCGATGAATTTGTCGTAGATTTTTTCATGGACATAGAATCTGCCGGGAGAAGCGCAGACCTGTCCGCTGTTGCGGAACTGCGCCGGCGCCATTTCGGCAGCCGCTGTATCTATATCTGCATCATCCAGGATGATCACCGGGTTTTTCCCGCCTAATTCCAATTGCAGCCGTTTCAGGGTTTTGCTGCCCAGCATCATCAGTTCTTTGCCCACTTCGCAGCTGCCCGTAAAAGCTATCATATCCACGCCGTGGTGGGCGGCCAGCGCGCCGCCAACCGTTCCTCCGGGGCCTGTAATGACATTTACGGTGCCGGGAGGCAATCCTATCGTGTCCAGCAGCTCTGCCAGTTTCAAGGCCGTCAATGAATCGATACTCGGCGGTTTGATAATGCAGGTATTCCCCAGTGTCAGCGCCGGAGCCAGTTTTTCCACGATCATCAGTAACGGATAATTCCACGGTGTGATCAGCGCGATCACCCCCACCGGTTCGCGCTGCAGATAATCCAATTCGTCCGGACTGTTCGGTACGGTGTGCCCCATCAGCGACCGCACATTATAGGCCGTCCACTCGAACCATTCCGGCAGATCTGCGTTGATAAAGTCCGCGCGTTTTGCCGGTGTGCCGTGCTCCATAACATCTAACGCAGCTAACTCATCATGATGTTCGCGCAATACCGCCGCGATCTTCATGGCAATTTGAGAGCGTTCGGCCTGTGATTTTTTCGACCAGACCGGAAATGCCTTACGCGCAGCCGCGACGGCTTTATCCACATCTGCCGCGTCGCCCAGTGGGATCCGTCCGATTTCTTCCTCTGTCGCGGGATTAAAGACCGGATAGGTCTTGCCGGATTCGGCCTCAAACCATTTTCCGCCTATCCACATCTTGTGCTGTGCCATGCCGCAACTCCCTAAAATCTACAAAAAAAAGCGCCTCCCAAAAAGGAGGCGCTCAGAACACAAACGATCTGAACTATCTCTCCTTTCCAAATACGGGAGGTGTCACAGTTTCCTGTTAACACCCTTTGAATTTCCTGAGAAATCCAGCGGTCGGTGCGCCATACCTTTCAGCTGCAGGCGCAGCAACTCGAAGAGTCAGCTTTATTCAATTGATTTACTCTAGCACAGTCTCAAGTCGGGTGTCAAAATAAACAGTCATCAAAACATCTGTTAGAGATTACGCTGAAAATGTGGGGAAAATTAAGAAAAATAAGTGTGGTTTGATTTTAAAGCGGCTGGCTAATTGGTGATAATAACCATGTGCTCCGGTGGCAGATAAAGAAAACAACTCTGTCCATCGGCAAGCGGGGGCGCGGTAGATTTGGAGAACGCCGCTTCCAGACAGTAGTTGCCGGGTTTGGTCGTTTTTAAATCGAAAAAGCAATTGATCGAAGCCAGATTTTCTACCGAAGAGCTTAAACTTGCGCGGAACGTATTTTGACCGGACGAGGAAACCGCCTGCACATGCTCCGAGCGTATACCGACTGTAATTGGCTGGTTGACCGCCAGGTTCTTGTGGCCGTTGGCGGCTACCTTGAGGTTAGTCTCCAGTTCGGGGATCGTGACCCAGACACTTTTGTCCTTAATATCGGTAATCACCCCGTCCATGAAATTCCTGAATCTGGTCAGTCTGGCGACATTTTGGTTGGCCGGTGACGAGATTAGTTTTTCCTTGCGGTCGCACTGCGCAATTTTCCCTGTTTCATATACGGCGATTCGGGAACTGAACCGGTAAGCTTCGGCGAGATCATGCGTGACCAGAATGATGTTCCCCTTATAGAACTGCCGCAGGTCCAGGATTTGCATTTCCAGTTGTTCTTTGGTCAGGGAATCCAGCGCGGAGAACGGCTCATCCAGCAGCAAAATATCCGGTTCGGGTGCCAGCGCGCGCGCGACAGCTACCCGCTGCTGCTGCCCGGCAGACAACTGTTGAGGATAGCGGTTTTGCAGCCCCTCGAGCCCCATTTTTTCGATCAGGACCTGCACCCTGTGATTCATTTCCTGCCGTGATTGGTGGTGGATACCGTAGGCGATGTTTTCACCGGCGGTAAAATGCGGGAAAAGGGCATAGTTCTGGAAAACCAGCCCGACATTCCGGGATTTTGGCGGCAGATTTACTTTTTGCGCCCCGTCGAACAGCACGCGGTCATTCAGTTTGATGAACCCGCTGTCAGGCCGCAGCAAACCCGCGATGCAATGTAACGTCATTGTTTTTCCGGAACCGGAAGGCCCAAGTATGCCCAGGACCTCGCCGTCAATGGAAAAAGCGACATCCAGATTGAAATCCGGTAATGTTCTCTTTATCTCAACTTTAAGCAAGTTGTTTCTCCTGAATTAAACCTGTTTGTCTTTCTTCCCGGTCGTATACAGTAAGTCATTTGGAATGGGGTTCACAGGAAGGCTGCGCATCCGCGGTTTGGGTTTCTTGAGGTAAGCCAACGCGGCCAGTGAAGCGAAGGCAATACACAGCACAATGACCATCAGGTTAACCGCTTGTTTCATATCCCCCGCCTGGATCGCGAAATAGATAGCGACCGGAATTGTCGTTGTTTTACCGGGAATATTACCGGCCAGCATCAGTGTAGCGCCGAATTCACCCAAAGAACGGGCAAAACAGAGAATTGTTCCGGCAGCCACGCCCGGCCATGCCATCGGCAATGTCACCGAGTACAACACTCTCCACTCACTGGCGCCGAGTGTGCGTGCGGCATCCTCGATATTGGTATCCACCTGCTCGAAGGCGCCGCGGGTGGTCATATACATCAGTGGAAAAGCCATTACCGCCGCGGAAATTACCGTCGCCGGCCATGAAAAAACTATCGTTGTGCCGATTAATGATAAAGGGTGCCCGATCCAGCCGTGTTTGCCCAAGAGCAGCAGCAGCCCGAAACCTACCACTGTCGGGGGTAATACCAGCGGCAGGATGAAAGCGCCGTCGATGACCGGTTTCAGTTTCCCCGTATATCGCGACATCCAGCGCGCTGCGGCGATTCCCAGCACGAAGGTGATTGCCGTAGTCAGCAACACCGTTTTCAGGGAAATCCACAGCGGCGCCAGATAATCACTGATCAATTCAATTCACCATTATTTAAGCATTAATTTATTGCGATAGAAAAACCATATTGTTGGAACACCGCTTTCGCCGGCGTGCTGAACAGAAAATCAATGTAAGCCCTGGCTGCATCGGGATTCTTGCTGGCCTGGATAACTGCAGCAGGGTAAACGATCAGTGCGTTGATATCAGCGGGAGCCTGGGCCACGACTTTAACCTGAGTTAAACTTAATGCGTCGGTGGAATAGACGAACCCGACATCTACATTGCCAGTGGCGACATAGGTCAATACCGTTGTTACATCCGCGCCCATCACAAATTTGGATTGGATTTGGGAAGTGATGCCCAACTCATCGAAGGCTTTCTGTGCGTAAGTCCCGGCTGGTACAGATTTCGGATCGCCGATGGCTATTTTGGTTACTTTGGCGGATGTCACGTCGCTGAAAAGAGTGAGTCCCAGCGTGCTGCCGTTGGGCACGATCATTACCAGGTTATTGGTCAGCAGGTTTTTACGGGTGCTGTCAATGAGCAACTTCTCTTTTTGTAAATTGTCCATTTGCGCCGCTGCGGCAGAGATGAAAACATCTACTGGCCCGCCGTTCTCAATTTGCGTCTGCAATGCGCCTGACGATGCAAAGTTCGCGCTGATTGTCACATTGGGGTATGTCTGACTGTAAAGCGTATCAACCGCTTTCAGCGCATTACTCAGGCTGGCTGCGGCGGCAATATTCAGGGTAACAGGTTTGAGGATCTCGATTTTGTTGGTTAGTTTGATCCACATTGAGGAATCGGAGGCTTGATCCATCGCGGTAATGATGCCCATTTCCACCGGGCCTGTTGTTGCGTCCAGGTCTTTCCCGTCAATTGAATAAACCAGCGATACAAAAGGCTGTGCGCCTGCTGTTGCCGGATTACCGGTTTTATCGTAAACATTAAAAGTACCCTGGTAAACCTGCGCGTAGGATAATGTTTTAGTATAGCCGTCCTGGGCGGTGATCTTCACGGCTGAACCGTTAGTCATTCCCCCCGCTGCTTTGATCAGTGTGGTTAATGCAACCCCGGTGTAGGAATTCGGCCCGGTGATCGCTCCGGCCTTGTTTTTGGTCGCGCCGTAACCGGTGGTCGGTTGTAAGGTTTTTAATTGTGCCAACGTGTAGGTTTGTGTAGTAGCGCCGTTAACGACGGTGAGCGCCGTTGTTGTAACCGGTACCGTGGTTGAAGTAGTTGCCGTTATGTTTATTCCGGGAGGCGTTGTGGGCGTAGTTGCGCGGGTCGTTGGCGATGCGGAAGTGGCTTTTGTTGTTGCCGTGGATGTGGCGTTGCTGCACGATGCCGCGATCAACGATAACGCGATTAATCCCGAACAGAGTGCCAGACTCCAGTTGACCTTGTGTGGTAGCAGGCGATTCATTATTTCTCCTTGTGTAGTTGGCTATTTTAGGAAACAGTAAGTATACTTGACTTTATTGTCATTACAACTATACAATTTGGACGATGTGAGTGTCAAGAAAATAGCTATGTTGCTGCCGTATCAATAATAACTGCCGTATTGGTGTAATTACCGGCGGTAGGTTTTTCAGACATCTGCTAAAGGAGTTCAAGAGGAACGTTTAGCTCATCTTAGTAGAAAAAATTCTCTTCCCTATCGGGGAAGAGGCAGAGATGGGGCGTTGTGGATTCAATTCCCTTCTTAAATATTGAAAGCTTGGCCTAACATCCCATCAAGCGTAGGCGCAGGAGCGAAACCATTAATTCATTCCAGGAAAGCAAAAATAGTATCCCAGCCTACTTACAATACGGGCACACCGGATACCTGCACTCCTCGCATTTTAGACAAAGACCCCCGTGTCCCATTTTGCGTGTTTCCGCAAAAGTCAGCTCTTCTCCGGTTAAAACCACCGGCAACAACGCGTCGAAAGCCGTGGTCGGCGCATGCAATACGCAGGCCGGTACACCCAGAATGTGCACATCATCCAGTTTAGCGTACAGGAACATCGCGCCTGCCAGCACCGGTAAGCCGTAAAAGGCCACCTTGGCGCCGGTCTTTCTGATCCCCAGCGGGGTGACATCATCCGGGTCGACGGACATACCACTGCAGCACAGGATCACCTCGCTGCCTTTAGCTTTAAAGTCCAGGATCGTGCGGGTAATTATCTCGGCATCGTCGGGGACGATCGCGTGATTATTCACGGTGCAGCCCAGCGCTTCTACTTTCTTGCGTACGACTGCGGAAAAACCGTCCTTTATGCGGCCGCTAAAAACCTCGTTGCCGGTGACGATCACCCCGATCTTCTTCAGCTTCAACGGCATGATCGAAATCAACGGACTGTTCCTGGCCGCGATCTGTTCCATCTTAGCCAGTTTTTCTTCTGTTGTAAACAACTGAATGATCCGCGTCCCGGCGGCGGTTGTGCCTGTTTTAACGACGGTATTATTGTGTAGTGTGGCTATAATGATATCCCCCAGCAGGTTAATTTCATCGAGGGCGGGGACATTTATTTTCAGCAGTCCGGGTTCGGTTGCCTTGAGGTTAACGCGCCCTTCGCTGGGGGCCGTGCCGGTTAAACCCTTACCCATGATCGCTTTCGCGATCCGGATGGCGGCTTCTTCTTCGTGGATTTGATCGGGTGCCAGTTCCATGACGAAAATATGTTCTTTGCCGATACTGAGTAAAGCCGGGATATCGTCTTTGGTGATAATGTGCCCGCGTTTAAAAGCAGCGCCTTTAAAACCGCCCGGAACTATTTTTGTGAAATCATGGGCGAGCGGCATCCCGATTGCGTCTTCAATCCTGACTTTTTTCATCATGGTGCACCTTACTTTACATAAAACATTAGCGGGGTATAAATTGAGAAGAAATGTAGGATTACATTAATCTGTGATAATAAACCGGAATATAAAGCCGTATTGCTAGTCGACCTTAATTAATTGTACCAACACGACTGGTTTACGCGCAAACGTATTAATTAAAATCCAGACTCGACCGTGATAATCGGGGATAAAAACTTAACGCAAAATTTACCCGCCGCCGATAACTGTCAGGATTGTTACTTCGTCTTTATCTGCCACTTTCCGGTTTAGCTCATCGGGGAAGGCTGATTCCTGGTTGATGTAGACCTCCAGAAAAC
This sequence comes from Dehalococcoidia bacterium, assembly GCA_003153075.1. The sequence continues at coordinate 14,838 of PMBW01000056.1, forward strand.
CGTACAGCTTACCCTGCTCGTCAATGCATTCCAGCTTGAAGCCGGGATACCTTTTATCGACGTCCTCAATGAGTTCTCTGACGGTTTTGCCGTTCGCCTCCAGCGATTCCTGTTTGTCGACGATATCGCGGAAATACGGGGTGAGATTAACTTTTATACTCATTGTGCTCTCTTTACCTCGCTGAGCTGGCTTAAAAAATGAGAGTCTGTCACAGGCGGATCGATTACAGATCAATCTCAATATTGAATTAGCTTTACTCTAACAAAGCCGCAATCTTGTGTCAAATTGCGCAAAACGAAGTTGCCCGCAAATAACCGTTAGGAACTATTTATATAGATTCTTCCCGTACTTCTTTGTGGATTTGTATAAATGCGAGACTGATGGCGGTCAGGGTGTACATTTGCTTCGAATGGCAACGCACAGTATCTCGGTTTTTATCATTATCGGGCTTGACCCGGCAATCCGGAAGTTTTTAAATAGCCTCGTACTTACTTTTTATTTGCCTCCAGCCCTGCCTTCACTTTCTCCGGCGTAGCCGGTAAGTTAAAAATCCTGACTCCGCAGGCATTAAAAATTGCATTTGTCACCGCAGGAGCCGTGGAAACCATCGTCATCTCGCCGATCCCCGTAGCCCCCAGCGGGCCGTAAATCCGGGGCGTCTCACGCGTGATTATCTCGATATCAAAGCTGTCCCGGATGGTCGGGAACTTGAACGAGACATAATCTTTAGACTTGCCGATGATATATTCCTCTCTCAGCGCGAAACCGACTCCCTGGTCCATGCCGCCTTCCAGTTGTCCTTCCAGCGCTTGCGGGTTGATAATTGTTCCCGCGTCGATTCCGGATGTCATTTTCAGCACGCGGGTAACCCCTGTTTCCGTGTCTACTTCTACCTCGGCGATCTGGATATTGTGGCAGTCGGTTAAAAACGGCGTGCCCTGTCCGGTCTTCGGGTCAATTCCGGCAACGCCTTCGTTTTTTATGGAACCTTCGTAGCGGGTTGGTTTGCCGGCTGCTTTCAACCCGGCGTAGTCTTTAACCCCAGCCTCTTTCATTGCGTTCTGCATGGTAGTGATAGCTGCCAGTAAGGTGTTACCGGCCATAAATGTCATACGGCTGCCCGCTGCCGGCCCCATGCCCACGGTTTTATCTGTATCGCGTGTGTATAATCTTACTTTTTCCAGCGGTAAATTTAATTGATGCGCGGCGATCTGGGCGAGCATGGAATCATTCCCTTCACCCGGGTCGGCGACGGCGGCGTAGATAGTCACTCCGTCATCCGGGTCGATTTCAATCGACATCTTTGCGCCTTCGGCGCAATAACCGATCCCGAAGGAGTGGCAGCCGATGCCGACACCGCGCTTGATCTTCCCGCCTTTCGCGTTGAAAGCTTTAGCGTCCTTCAGGGCTCTATCGTAATGCGGTTTTACGGCAGTGATCAGCTCGTCGAACGGCCATTGTAGTACTACCTGTCCTGTAGACTTGGTTTGTCCCTCATGCATGAGGTTGATACGCCGGAATTCCAGTGGGTCGATGCCCATTTTAATTGCCAGCATGTCCACGGCTGACTCCTGCGCGAAATTGGATTGCGGCGGGCCTGCTCCGCGCGCAGCGCCGCCGGACGCGTTGTTGGTATATACCGTTTTGCCCAGGGCTTTGATATTCGGGAAGTAATAAGGCCCCTGCAGTGAATACAAGGAACGCAGCATCGGTGAATATCCGGTTAACGTATATGCTCCTTTATCTACCGTGAAATCGTTGAAGCAGGCGGTAATATGCCCGCCGGCATCGGCAGCCAGTTTTACTTTTAGTGTATAGGCGTGCCGCTTCGAGGTGATCAGCATTGATTCTTCCATCGTCGGCACGTAACGTACCGGACGTTTGAAGTGCAGCGCAGCCGCGGCAGTGATAGCCTCCGTCGTTAGTGTAGCCTTAATACCGAACTGCCCGCCGGCAAAGGCTTCCTTATATTGCATGTTGGTGTATCCCACTGCTTCTTGGATCTGACCGAGCGACATGTGGATATTGATACTCCTCCCTACGACTATTAATTGGGCATTTTCACCTTTACCATCAAAATAGGCAGAGGAAATTTCTGTTTCCAGCGGCGCCTGGTGATTTGTCTGTGTGGAAAATTCACCTTCCACTACCGCTTTTGCTTCTTTCAGCGCTGCTTCCGCATCGCCTTTGATCAGCGGTTGCGACGCGAAAAGATTGCCGGCCACGTGGTTATGGATTTGATAAGCTCCCGGTTTCAAGGCTTCTTGTGGGGTCAGCATAACCGGCAGCGGCTCATATTCTACTTTCACGGCTGCTGCCGCGGCTCTGGCCTGTTCCCTGGTGCGGGCAGCCACAATCACAATCGGGTCGCCCATTAACCTGACCCTGTCTTCGCACAGCACAGGTTGGTCGGGCAAGGCTACCCTGATCCGGTTTGTTCCTTTGATGTCCTCGTGGGTCATTATTCCTGCCACCCCGGTCGTCCTGGCTGCTTCCGAAGTATCGATGGATTTGATCAGTGCGTGGTGCTGTGTGCTGCGGGTTACGGCCAGTTCGAGGGTATATTTCGGGAGAATAATATCCTCGTTGAATTGCGCTACGCCGCAGGCCTTGATCATTGCGGTCGGTCTGGGGTGCGAGACCCCCAGCATCTTCTTGCTGATTTTGCTGCGTACTTCGGCGGGGGTTGTTTCCTTGCGCATGAAACGGCCGGCCAGCTGCACCGCCTCGATGATCTTCTTGTAACCGGTGCACCGGCACAAATTACGCGCCAGCGCTCGTTTTATCGCGGCAGCATCCGGATTGGGATTCTGGTCCAGTAGCACTTTCGCCGCCATGATCATGCCCGGCGTGCAGAAGCCGCATTGGACAGCCCCGGCCAGGACAAAGGCTTCCTGCAGCAGGTGGGGATTTTCCGGCGTGCCCAGTCCCTCGATGCTGATAACATCTGCGCCTTCGAGTGTGGATACTTTAGTGATACAGGAGCGGACGGCCTTGCCGTTGACGATCACGGTACAGGCGCCGCATTGTCCTTTTCGATCGCAGGATTGCTTGGTGCCGGTGAGGCGCAGATCTTCCCGTAAAAAGTCGATCAAGACCATATTCGGGTTGGCCATTACCTGCCGGGTAATACCGTTTACCTTTAATGTAATTTTCTGCATGTTGCCCCCTCATTAATATTTCTTTATATACAACAATGAAAAAACTTTCTCATTATCATTGCCTATTTTGATTTCAATGCGTTTAGTACCTGTTCGGGTGTCATCGG